>CAZNNJ010000571.1:0-4277 GCA_964574305.1 uncultured Rhodospirillales bacterium
GCGCGGCCGGACGCGGCGACCCGAGGCCGATATAGCCGCCGCCAACGACCGCGAGTCGCGTGCCAGGGCCGATGGCGGCCTTCAGCGCTTCGGCGTCGGCCGCCGTCCGCAAGAAGTGGACGCCTCCCAGGTCGGCACCCGGGATCGGCAGCGCGATGGCCCGCGCGCCTGTCGCCAGCACCAGAAAGTCGTAGCCGATTTCCGCGCCGTCGCAGAGCGTCACCGTACGCCCCGGGCGCTCCAGCTTTACCGCCCGGGTGTTGGGCCGGAAGTCGATTTTCTCCCTGGCATAGAATGCGAGCGGCTTCAAGGCGAGCGCCTCGGCGTCAGCCTTGCCCTGCAGCCAGGCCTTGGAGAGCGGTGGCCGCTGGTAAGGCGGGATCGGCTCGTCGCCGATGAGCGTGATCCGACCCGCATGCCCATATTGGCGCAAAAGGGTGGCCAAGGTCCCCCCGGCATGGCCGGCGCCGACGATCACGACGTTCGCGGCAGAAGCGCCCATATTAGGGCTGACCTTCGGATATGGCGGATCGTGAACCCGCGGGTTGTCGTTCCACCAACGGCTTACTCAGGCCAGAGATCATTGCTTGCTCATTTCCAAATCAATTGTGGTTTTGGGCCGGCTTCGTGCCAGGAGCGCATGCTCCCGATCAGGTTTGCGATGGCCTGAGGGTGAGAACGACGAAACGGGGTCAAGTCTCGTCCTGTTGGGCGGAGATGGTCTGGCCCTGCGGCGCGTCCCTGTTGAGAAAGATCACTTCCGCACGGCGGCTCCTGAACCGCCAGCCACGGCCATCGCGCTGGAAGTGGTCATGGTAGATGCCGAGCAGAAAGGTTCCGCCCGCACCGTCTCTCCTTCGTCCATGTTCATTGATGATGGTCCGGGCTCGCGCGCCGCCCTGATCGAATTCGATCGCGGTCGAATGCACCATCTGCACCAGATGTTCGTAGGGCTTTAACGATTGCGCGATGCCTCTGGCGATCTCGGCGGCGCCTTTGATCTCCGCATTGTAAGGCTCCCCGAGGGACCATATGGCATCGTCGGCGAAAGTGGCGCTGAGCGCCGCCCAATCGCGGCGGGTAAGCGCGTCCGCGTAGCGGTCGACAAGGTCACGGATCGCCAAGCGGTCGGCGACTTCAGATAGCTCCATGATGTGAACCTCTCAAAAGCCCCCGCAAGGGCGGTGATCCGGCCGCGCAAGGGACCGCGCGCCCTACAGCCCGGTATAGAATCCCCCGTCGATCGGCAGCGTCTGGCCGGTGACGAAGCCAAAGGCGTCGCTTGCGATGGCGACGACCGCCGGAGCGATATCGGAGCGCGGATCGCCCAATCGACCAAGCGGGATTGCCTGTTCGAACGCCGCCCGCAAAGCCGGATTGCGAGCAAAATAGGCCGTGGTACTTTCGCTTTCGCTGGAAGGCGCAAAACTGTTCACGGTGATCCGATCGCGCCCCCATTCCCGGGCAAGAGCCTTGGTGAAGCCGCGCAACGCGCCCTTCACGGCGGCATAGATCGGATTGCCCCCGTCCCCAGAAAGCCCGTAGGCCGAGTTCACAGTGATAAAGCGCCCGCGGCCGCCGGCCTGTAGGTGAGGATAGGCGCAATGCGCCAGGTTGAACGCGCCGTCCAAAGTCACGCTCGCCTGCGCATCCCATTCCTCGGCGTCGATCGTCTCCAAGGCGAACGTCTGATTGGAACGACCGTGAGCGGCGATCTGAAGAACGATATCGAGCGCGCCAAACTGGGCCGCGGCGGCGGCCACGGCGTCAGCCACGGATGCCCGATCGGTGACGTCTCCCCGCAGGACGATCGCGGCGCCGCCGGACGCGCGGATACGGGCGCAGGTTTCCGCGGGCGCCTCGGCGCTCCGCGCAAGCAGGGCCACCTTGGCGCCGGCCTCCGCGAACCCGAGCGCAAGGCCGCGGCCAAGACCGGTGCCGGCGCCCGAGAGCAGCGCCACACGACCGAACAGCGAGCCCTCGGTCATGGCATCATCCATTCCGCGCCATCCACAGCCAGCGTCTGGCCGGCGAGAACGCGGCCGGATTTCGATGCGAGCATGGCCGCCACTGCCGCCACGCCGGCACCAAGCCGCGGCGGCGCGAGGCGCCTTGACGAGGCATCCATCCGATGAAGCCCCGCCAACCCGGCCAATCCCGGGAGGAGCTGCTCCGCCTCGATCGCAATCCAGTTGACGGCGATGCCCGAGCTGGACCATTGCCGCGCCGCCGACTTGATGAGGGTGCGCTGACCTTCGATCGCGGTCGTCAAGGCGACGCAATCGCCCACGCCCGCCAGCGAGGCGGAGGGGCCGAGACCGACGATACCGCCTCCCCGGGCACGCATCAGGGGCTGCGCGGCCTGAAGACTGAAGAGTGTCCGCCGGATAAGCTTGTTGCAGTCACGGCTCCAGGCAGACGGATCGTAGTCAACGAGCGGCGCAGGACGAGCCCCCGGGGGCAGGTGGCAGATCGCGACCAGGTCGCAGCCCCCCGCCGCTTCGGCGGCATCGACCAGCGCCTGTCTCCATCCGGCAAGGTCGTCCTGTTCGCTTGCTGCCTGTGCGACTGAGAATCCGCAGCCTTCCAAGCCTTCGGCGAACTCGCCGAGGTCCACCCCGGTCGCTGCGATGATAGCGGCTGGTCCCGCTGGCGAAGACGACATGCTCATTCTCTGCGACGCGGCGGATATCTCACGCAATTGGAAGGAGGGCGCTCAGCACGGGACGCCAACCCCCAAGGGCCGGGCGTATGAGATGTCGGCCGGGCTGCGGTCGACGAGGTGCGGCGGCGCGGCGGTGCGGCGCTCGGACGGCAGAAGATGATTGATCGCTTCGGTGACGCAGACGCGGCGCGCAATCGCCCAGCGGCCGTCACGCTTTTCGAGGCGGTCGATATACCGGCCGAAGGACAGCGTATCCGGCGCCTCGCGATTTTTGCAGATGAACAGGTAATAGGTCTCGGCATGTGCGACATCGCCTTGCAGATCGACCGAGGAGTTGGTGATCACGTGGTGGTGCGCGATTTGATGCTCACGGTGATAGTTCTGCGCCCAATCGACGAAACCCTTCGCCCCGAGAACGACGTATCCGTGATCATCGACCGCATCGGGGTGATAGGCCGAAAGCATCAGCTCGGCGTCGAGCCGATCGACGCCGCGGCAATACCGCAGCAGGCAATCTGAGATCGCCTGGCGGTCGGCCAGTTCGCGCACGGTCTTCTCGATATCACTTTCCACGAGACCTCCCTTTCGATCCCGACCGCGCCAAATCGGCGGCAAGCTTTCGCTTCAGACTTCGTCGGGACCGGCGGGCGCGCAACAGTGTCGGGCGGCGCCTCGCCGACGACCAAGTCGGGACATGCAGCTTACAGGCATTCGATACGCCGTGACCCCGACGCTCGCCGTCAGGGGGGCGTTAGCACATACGTGATCTTGAAGCGCAACGCCCGTTACTATTGGCCCGCTCCGCCAGAAATCTCTATGCAAAGGGCCCAATTTCGGGCGCTAACAAGGCGATCCATTGAGGCCGTGCTTGCAAGCGGATGAAGCCCGCGACCGGACGGCGGCGCAAACGCGACAATAGCGTTCGCCGGACCCGCGCGCGCCGACCGACGAACTTAGGGAGATGATTGATGGAACAGCATGCGCAAACGAATCTGGGCATAGAGCCTGCCGTCCTTTCGGCAATCTATCGCCAATTGTCCCGCATTCGGGCGGTCGACAAGGCGATCCAGGCCGGTCTCTCCAGCGGGCGCTTCATGTTCACCTACTGGCCGATGACCGGCCAGGAGTCGATTCCGGCGGTCATCTCTCAGCTGATCACTGCGCGCGACTTCATGGTCACCACCTACCGGGGGATCCACGACCAGGTGGCCAAGGGTGTGGCCCTCGGGGGTCTTTTCGCGGAAGCACTGGGCCGCATCGACGGCGTCAACAAGGGCAAGGGCGGCTCGCCGCACATTTCCGATCCGGCCTCGGGCTCGATGCTGACCACGGCCATTGTCGGCGCCGGCGCACCGATCGCCAACGGCTTGGCGCTGGCGGCCCAATCGCGCGGCGAGGACCGCGTCACCATCGTCAATTTCGGCGACGGGGCGACCAGCATCGGCGCCGTGCACGAGGCGATGAACCTCGCCGGCGTCTGGAAGACTGGCGACTCCGACTGGCCGTACGGCGTCACGGCGACGTGCCAGCGCAAGTCCGGATGGAAGATCTCGTCGAACAGCGCCATGTTGTGCGTGTTCCAGGCCTCACCGAATTTGGTCGCAAGCGCGCG
>CAZNNJ010000572.1:0-4272 GCA_964574305.1 uncultured Rhodospirillales bacterium
GCGACGCCGCGGGCCGGGGCGCCAGCTGGGCCGCCGCCGGCATGCTGGCCGCCGGATCGGAGGTCGAGCCCGGCGAGCAAGGGCTGTTTCCCTTGCTCAGGCACTCGCAGGCGCTGTGGCCGGCCTTTGCCGCCGAGCTCAACGAAGCCAGCGGCATCGATGTGGAGCTGAAGACCGAAGGCACGATTTCCGTCGCCCTGTCGCAGGACGATCTGGGGCGCCTGCGGCAGACCCATGCGCTGCAGCGGCAGCTGGGCGTCGATTCGCGCTGGCTGACCCGCGCCGAGGCGCTGGAGTTCGAACCCTATCTCAATCCGCGCCTGCCCGGCGCGCTGCTGGTCGAGGGCGACCACCAGGTCGAGAACCGCATCCTGGTCGCGGCGCTGAAGGCCGCCTTCGCCCGCGCCGGCGGCGTGCTGCATCAGGAGATGGGCGAGGTCGCGGTCAGGACCGCACGCGGCCACGCCATCGGCGTCACCGCGCAGGGCGTCGAGTATCCCGCCGACACGGTAATCGTCGCCGCCGGCGCCTGGACGCCGGATATCGCCGGCCTGCCGCCGTTGGACTGTCCGCCGGTACGGCCGGTGAAGGGGCAGATGCTGGCGCTGCAAATGGATCCGGCGGCGCCGATCCTGATCCGTGTCCTGTGGACGCAAAAGGCCTATCTGGTGCCCCGCCGCGATGGAAGGCTGCTGGTCGGCGCCACGACCGAGGAGCGCGGCTTCGACACCACGCTGACCGCCGGGGGCATGCTGTCGCTGCTGGAATCGGCCTGGCGCGCCCTGCCCGGCGTCGAGGAGCTGCCGATCGTCGAGAGCTGGGTCGGCTTCCGCCCCGGCTCGCGCGACGACGCGCCGATCTTGGGGGCCACCGGCACTGAGGGGCTGATCCTGGCGACCGGCCATCACCGCAACGGCATCCTGCTGACCCCGGCCACCGCCGACGCCATTGCCAAACTGGTGCTGACCGGCGAGACCGATCCGACCATCGCCGCATTCGGGCTCGCCCGTTTCGCACGCGAAGATGTTACAAGGAAGAAGACATGGATATCAGCCTGAACGGCGCCCCCCACCGCTTCGACGGCGCGAGCCTGATCGAGCTGCTGGCGGCCCAGGCCATCGACCAGACCAAGCCGGGCGTCGCCGTCGCCGTCAACGACGAGATCGTGCCGCGCGCCGAATGGGCGACCGCTTCGCTGAAATCCGGCGACGCGGTCGAGATCGTCCGCCCCCATTCCGGTGGCTGAGATGTCCAAGATCGACGCACCAGCCGTGCTGACCATCGCCGGCGAAAGCTTCGGCTCGGCGCTGATGGCGGGCACGGCGGGCTATCCCAACCGGCAGGTGATGCTGGACGCACTCGCTGCCTGTGGGGCGGAGATCGTCACCGTGTCGATCCGCCGGGTCGATCTTTCCGGCCCGCGCGAGAGCCTGGTCGACCTCTTGGGCGACAAATACCGGTTGCTGCCCAACACGTCGGGTTGCGCCACCGCCAAGGATGCGGTGCTGACCGCCGGGCTGGCGCGCGAGGCGCTGGACACCAATTGGGTGAAGCTGGAGATCGTCGCCGACCGCGAGACTCTGTACCCGGATGCCGAGCAGCTGCTGAAAGCGGCGGCGACGCTGGTCGGGCAGGGTTTCGCCGTGCTGGCCTATACCAATGACGACCCGATCACCTGCGAGCGGCTGGCCGATCTCGGCTGCGCCGCGGTGATGCCGCTAGGCGCGCCGATCGGCTCGGGTCTCGGCATCCTCAACCCGTTCAATATCGAGACGATCTGCCGCCGGCTGACCACACCGGTGATCCTCGACGCCGGCATCGGCACGGCGTCCGACGCGGCGCGGGCGATGGAGTTGGGCTGTTCCGGCGTGCTGCTCAACACCGCCATCGCCAAGGCCGACGATCCTGTCGGCATGGCGACCGCGATGCGCCTCGCGGTCGCGGCGGGCCGCGCCGCCCGCTTGGCCGGCCGCATCCCCAAGCGGCTCTACGCCGAGGCGTCGAGTCCGGAGCTGGGCCTGATCGGCTCGTGAGACTACCCAGCCCGATCCTCGTCATCACGGATCGGACGCAATGCGCCGAACCGCTGGAGGACCGCGCCACCGCCCTGTTCCGCGGCGGCTGCCGCTGGCTGTCGCTGCGCGAGAAGGACCTGGGGCCCGCAGAGCGCCGCAGGTTGCTGGAGCGGTTGATCGCGGTGGCCGAACCGTTCGGCGCGACGGTCGGCGTGCATGACGATGTGGATGCCGCTGTGGCTCTGGGAGTTCCGCCGCACCTGCCGGCAGATGGCGATATCGCGGCGGCACGGCGGACGCTGGGCGGCGTTCTGCTCGGCAAATCCTGCCACGACGCGGCCGAGATCGCAGCGGCAGTCGAGGACGGTGCGGATTACGTTACGCTGAGCCCGTTCTTCCCAAGCGCCAGCAAGCCGGGCTATGGCACCGGCCTTGATCTGAATGCGGTCGCCGCCGCAGCGTCCCTGCCCGTCCTGGCGCTGGGCGGCGTCACGCTGGCGACCTTGCCGCAAATTTCCAACGTTGCGGGCGTCGCCATCATGGGCGAGGCGATGCGGACGCCCGAGCCAGAAGGTTGGTTCGCCGAGATCGCTGATGGTGTCCGCCTGGCGACAAATCCCTCGCCCTCCGGGAGAGGGAGGGGCCCGTCGCCGAAGGCGATGGGAGGGTGAGGGTGCCCGGCGACCTACCCTCACCCAGCTCCGGCCAAGCTCACTGCGTTCGCCAAGCCTCCGGCATCCCTCTCCCGGAGGGCGAGGGATTATGAAGGCGCTTCAGATACTCACGAAGGCTTCGGCTGCTTCTCGTACGGGGTGAAGGCGCCCAGCTGGCAGACCTGGCCGGTGCGCAGCACGCGGATCAGCTCCACGTTCTCGCAATATTTCGGGATGCCGCTGTCCCAGACGAACCCGTCCTGGCGCGTCAGCGTCGTGCAGCGGTTGGAAAGCGTGTTCAGCCACACTTTCTTGCCCAGCATATAGAACAGGATCTGGTGGTCGTTCAGCACCTCGGTGTGATCGATCCGGTTGATCTCCAGGCAGACCGGTTTACCGTTCTCGTCGAGCGCCAGAGCCGCCGGCGCGAACAGCAGGGTCAGCGCCATCGCGAATGCGACGAGGCTTATCTTCATGATCTTCTCCTTGCCTTACGAATGGCCGGCCGGCTTCTGATACGGCGTGAAATCGCCGAGCAGGCAGACCTGCCGCGTGTTTACGACCGTGATCGCCTGCGCGTTGCCGCAGAAAGTGGAGAAGCCGCTCGGCAGCACGAACCCCTCCTGAAAGGGCAGCGAGGCGCAGGGAGCCATCAGCGTGTTCAGCCAGATTTTCCTGTCTTTCATATAGAACAGGACCTGCCGGCTGTTCAGCACATGGGTGTGATCGATGTCGGTGACATCGAGGCAAACCTGCTCCGGCTGCTGGGCCTTCGCCGGCGCAGCCACGGTGAGCGCGAGGGGGACAAAAAGCGCGGCGAGCGCAACGAACGCGGCCTTGCCGCGCGGGATAACCTTATCGATAGACGTATAGGACATGTCGCTTCTCCTTTCGGATGACATTTCCGTCGCCTGGCGAACGGTCGTCGCGACGGATCACGCGTGACCTTCTACTCGGACAATCTTGGCTGTGCCTTTATTCCCAAACCCAATGGTAAGAAGTAACATGACCGGGCGCCAGCTTTTCGTGATCGGAGCTTCGCGCCGGCGCCACGAGACCTTGGTATGATATTGAACGAATATGCCGCGCCATTCTTGCGGCAAGACCGATACAGTCCGCGAAGCGCACCCGGTCGGCTGAGGTCTTGGATCGGCCCCTCATGAAGCAAACCCGTATCCTGCTGGCCGGCGCCGCCGGGCTGCTGGTCGTCGGCTGGCTGGTTTTCGGACGGGGAACCGGCAGCCAGATCGCGACGGCGCCGCAGTCCGTGCCGGTCATCTCGGCCCAGGTGGTGGCGCGCGACGTGGCGCTGAACCTGACCGGCATCGGTACCATCCAGGCCTATAACACCGTCACCATCCGCGCCCGCGTCGACGGCGAGCTTGTCGAGGTCGCGTTTCATGAAGGCGAGGACGTCAAGAAGGGCGACGTGCTGGCCCGGATCGACCCCCGCCCCTATCAGGCGGCGCTGGACAATGCGCTGGCGACCCTGGCCAAGGACCAAGCGGCGCTGGCCAATGCCAGCGCCGACCCCACCCGCTATCAGGACACGGCCCCCAAGGCCCTCTCCCCCCCCGAGGTCGCGGCGCTTACCCCGAGGGCCG
>CAZNNJ010000573.1:0-4270 GCA_964574305.1 uncultured Rhodospirillales bacterium
CGTTCATCGAGCAGCCATACCAAACGCATGCAGCGGACTGTGCAGACGCTGATGCGGATGACATTGGCGTCACGAAGGGAACGGGAGTGGAGCTGAATCATCTGGGCGTACTGCGCACCGAGGGCTTGACAGGGTGATCCGCCGCCTCTCTCGCCGAGCGTTTGTGCGGAGTCTTGGAGCACTGGCTGCCTGCCCCGCGACGGTATTTGAACCGCGGAGTGCCTATGCACAGCAGCCGGCAGTACCACGTCGGATCGGGGTCGTCCTCGGGATATTCTCACCCGAGAGCAAGGAGATGCAGGCGTTCCGGCAAGGGCTGCTGGACGCCGGATATTCCGAGGGACGCGATGTGGTGATCGAGTGGCGATCCGCCCGCGGCGATTACACCCGGATACCGGATTTGGTTGCGGACCTGGTCCAGCACGGTGTGGATGTTCACCGCCTCCCGCGCCACCGGCAGGTCGTCGGAGAAAATCTCCATCCGGTCGATCAGCCCCTTGATCCGGTCGGTCTCGTCGCAGATCAGCCGGGTCAGCTCCTTGTCGGTCGGCGCCGCGGCGCTCTGCTCCAGGAGCTGGGCCGCGCCGCGGATGCCGGCCAGCGGGTTGCGCACCTCGTGTGCCAGCATTGCCGCCATCGCCTGGGCCGAGCGCACGGCACCGCGCTGGTTCCATTGCTGATCCAGCCGCTCGGCGATCGAGCGTTCCTGGAAGGCGACGATGGCGAGGTCGACCGGGTCGCCGACCGGGGTCGCCTGGATCAGCACATCGCGCTGGCCGATGCGGCGGCCGTCCAGGATCAGCCCATGATCGACCACCGGCGCGGCGGTGCGCAGAACCTGGCGGATCAGCGAGAAGACCGGGCTGTCGGCGGGTATCAGCTCAGACAGTTCCGAGCCCACCATGGTGGCGGCGCTGGCGTAGAAAAACTCCTCGGCTTTCGCGTTCACATAGCGTATGGCGAAGGACGCATCGATCGCCAGGATCGCCTGTGGCAGCGCCTCCAGCACCCGCGCCGTATCGACGCCCGTACGATTCGTGCGTTGATTGGTCGGGCGTGGGTTGGCCGAACGGGGCAGTGCTATGTTATTAGGCATCCGCTTAATCTGCACAGTTATTGGGCAAGTGTCGCGAGAAATTCGCGGCAGTGCAACATCGCCGGAGTTCGGGTTTGACAGTCGCAGTCCTTATCGTCGCCGCCGGGTCAGGCAGCCGCCATGGCGGTGAACTGCCCAAGCAATATCAAGCGCTTGGCGGCAAACCGATGCTGCGCCGGACGGTCGAGGCCTTTACCGCCCACCCCAGGATCGACCAGGTCAGGGTGGTGATCGGGGCCGGCCACGAGGCGCTTTATCGGCAAACTATTGGCGACCTGTTGCCGGAATCACACATTATCGGCGGCGCGACCCGGCAGGAATCGGTCCGGCGCGGCCTCGAAGCGCTGGCCCCCGCCCCACCCCGGCTGGTCCTGATCCACGACGCCGCCCGCCCGCTGGTCGATGCCGGGATTATCGGCCGGGTCATCGATGCGCTGGACGCCAAGCCGGCGGCGATCGCGGCACTGCCGGTGGTCGACAGCCTGCGGCGCGCTACCGGCGGCCCGGTCGACCGCGACGGGCTGTGGCAGGTGCAGACGCCCCAGGGCTTCTGGTTCGATGCCATCCTGTCGGCACACCGGGCGGCGACCGACGACCTGGCGACGGACGACGCGACTTTGGCCGAGACGGCCGGCATTCCCATCACTCTGGTCGAAGGCGCCATGAGCAATCTGAAAGTCACGCGGGCAGGCGATCTCGCCACCGCCGAAATCTTCCTCGCTGCCCGGCTGGGCGATATTCGCACGGGCCCGGGCTTCGACGTTCATAAATTCGCCCCCGGCGACCATGTTACCATCTGCGGCGTCAAGGTGCCGCATACAAATGCGCTGGAGGGCCATTCCGACGCCGACGTGGGCCTGCATGCGCTGACCGATGCGATCCTGGGCTGCATCGGCGCGGGCGATATCGGCAGCCACTTCCCGCCGACCGACGAACGCTGGCGCGGCGCCGACAGCGCCATCTTCCTGCAGCACGCGATCCAGGGCGTCACCGACCGCGGCGGGGTCGTGGCCCATCTCGACGTTACCATCATCTGCGAACGGCCGAAGGTCGGCCCGCACCGCGCGGCCATGGTCGCGCGCGTCGCCGAGATCACCGGCCTCAGGGCCGACCAGATCAGCGTCAAGGCGACCACGACCGAGGGGCTGGGCTTCACCGGCCGGCGCGAGGGCATCGCCGCGCAGGGTACCGCGACCGTGAGGCTGCCCCTTGTCTGAGCTGGCGGCAAAGGTCCTCGACGCCTTCAAAGCGAAGGGAAAGATGCTGGCGACGGCGGAATCCTGCACCGGCGGCATGGTCGCGGCGGCGCTGACCGATATCGCCGGTTCATCCGCGGTGGTCGAGCGCGGTTTCGTCACCTACGCCAACCGCGCCAAGTCGCAGATGCTGGGCGTCGATCCGGCGCTGATCGAGGCGCATGGCGCCGTGAGCCGCGAGGTGGCGCAAGCGATGGCGCAGGGCGCGCTGGCCCATTCGGCGACCCATGTCGCGGTCGCGGTCACCGGCATCGCCGGGCCGGACGGCGGATCGGCGGAAAAGCCGGTCGGGCTGGTCTGGTTCGGCTTGGCCGCCGAGGGCACGCCGACGACCGCCGACCACGTCGTGTTCAAGGGCAACCGTACAGCGGTACGCCGGCAGGCGACGGAAAAGGCCCTAGCTCTTCTGCTCGAGGGGCTTGACCGGCTGAAATGAGGCGGCCTTGGGCTTGCCGTAGAGCTGGTTGGCCCGGGCCTCGTAAGCGCCGACCATCCGGTGGACCAGTTCGGAGAACACGCCGCCCATCACCAGCGACAGCGCCTTCGACCTGAACTCGAAATCGACCTGGAACTCGACCAAGGTTCCGCCCTGCGGCGCCGGCGAAAACCGCCAGTCGCCATGGAGATACTTCAGCGGCCCGTTGGTATAGTCGAACTGCACCGAGTACGGCGGCTTGAGGATGACCTTCGAACTGAAACGCTCGCGCAGCACCTTCCAGCCGATGATCAACTCGGCATACAGGACATCGCCTTCGCGCTTCAAAATGCGCGCGCCGATGCACCAGGGCAAGAATTCGGGATAGCGCTCGACCCCGGCCACCAGGTCGTACATCTGCTGGACCGTGTAGGGTACGACGACCTTCTCTTTATGGGCGGTCATGGCGCGGTCAGGCGGCTGCGGCGCGGGCTTCGCGCAGGCGGACGAAATCCTCGCCGGCATGATAGGACGAGCGGGTCAGCGGCGAGGCCGAAACCATCAGGAACCCCTTGGCGCGGGCAGCGGCGGCATAGGCTTTGAACTCATCCGGCGTAACGAAGCGGTCGACAGCAGCATGCTTGATCGTCGGCTGCAAATATTGGCCAATCGTGATGAAATCGACATCCGCGGCTCGCAGGTCGTCCATCACCTGCAGCACTTCCTCCTTGGTCTCGCCCAACCCCACCATGATGCCCGACTTGGTGAACATCATCGGGTCGCGTTCCTTCACCCGCGCCAACAGCTGCAGCGAGGTGAAATAGCGCGCACCGGGGCGGATCGTGGCGTAGAGGCGCGGCACAGTTTCCAGATTGTGGTTATAGACGTCCGGCTTGTCGGCCAGAATAATATCAAGAGCCTGCGGCTTGCTCTTGAAGTCCGGAGTAAGGATTTCAATGGTCGTCTTGGGCGACGCGGCGCGGATCGCGGCGATGGTCTGGGCAAAATGGCGGGCCCCGCCGTCTTCCAGGTCGTCGCGGTCGACCGAGGTCACCACGACATGCTCCAACCCTAGCTCGGCCAACGCCTCGCCCACCCGGCGCGGCTCGTCGGGGTCGAGATGGGCCGGCTTGCCGGTGGCGACATTGCAGAAGGCGCAAGCCCGCGTGCAGACCTCGCCCATGATCATGAAGGTGGCGTGGCGCTTGGACCAGCACTCGCCGATATTGGGACAGGCCGCCTCTTCGCAGACCGTGGTCAGCTTCAGCCCGCGCATGATGTTGCGGGTCGCGTGATATTCCGGCGAGGTCGGCGCCTTCACCCGAATCCATTCGGGCTTGCGCGCTACCGGATTGTCGGGCCGGTGCGCCTTTTCAGGGTGCCTGACCTTGGGAATCGTATCGATGTCGGCCATGGCTCAGAAATGGATCGCGCGGCCATAGGCGTCAAGCACGCTCTCATGCATCATTTCGGAAAGGGTGGGATGCGGGAAGATGGTCTCCA
>CAZNNJ010000574.1:0-4268 GCA_964574305.1 uncultured Rhodospirillales bacterium
TGTAGTCCATGCATGCAAAGAACCCTATCATCGGCAGGCCCTTGGCTATACCGGTCGCGGTGCGCCTAAAGACCATCCCGAGTATCTTGTCGCTAGGCGCCCTGGCCGCATCATTCTCAACCTTGTCGATGTCGAGGATCACCGTTACGTCGCCAAGGAGATTGTCGACGCTGCGATAGGTGACATTCACGCTAACATCGCTAGCTCTCCCGTCCTTGTGCACTGCAATCAGGGACAGTCGAGATCACCGAGCATCGCGTTTCTTTACCTGCTGAAGCATACGGATGTTCTGCCCCGTCGAGATCTGACGAGTGACATAACGTCCTTTTTGCAACTTTACCCTGGCTACGCACCCGCACGAGGGATGGCAGAATTTGTAAGGCTGCATTGGGCGACCTATGCGTCGAGAGAATAAGAACTGAAGTCCTGCTTCGAGAGAAAATATTGAATTTTAATTAAGTTCTTTTCTCAGCCACGAAACAGGTGAGTGAAGGGGAGGGAAGTACGATTGGCCAGACGACGGGTGATAGGGAAACGAGCCAACTCCGGGGGCAGCGACGAATTCCCCTATAAAACACCTGATCATCTGGTTCAAAAGGCACGTGTCGTTTTTCAAGATAGAATGAATAGGGAGCTGACCGACGATGAAGCGCGGGAGATGCTGGAACGCTCGGTCGCCTTTCTTAGGCTGTTGATCAACTGGGATCGGGCAGACAAGCGGCGACACGCTGAAATTTTGAACGATGGTGGCTCTACTCAGGGGGAGGTCGATATTGCCATTTCCGGCGAGCGCGCGCCGGAAGATCGCGAAAACAAGCCCGGATCAGAGAATCTCATTAACCCCGATAAAAAGTTTGAGGTCGTTGCTGCCCGATTGAGAAAATCGACTCGTGCGCGGCAACAGACGCCTGCAGAAACCCTGCAAAGAGAGGGCCGAGAGGAGCGGTAGATTCGCGGCAGAAGCGCGTCGATTTGGGGGAGAGTAACCCCCAGTACGGATTCGAACTCCGGCTAAGTTAAAAAATAATCTATCGTTTTCAGTGTGTTACGGGTCTTCCTCGAAGTAACGCGCATTTGCCGATTCTATTATGTAAATAATAAGTCATTGAATTGGTTGGGAAAAAATCTGGCTCCGGGGGCCTCTTCCAAATTGCCTTGATAATAAACGATAATTTCGAATTCCTGTGATCTTACCCCCGCGCTAACCCACGCGCCCCACCGCGATCCAAACTAGCTGGTGTGTCAGATCGACTCAGTCTGATCTTCAGCCGTTCATTCGGGATGCTCCGGTCTTCGCCGATTGTACGTAGGACGGATTTCTATTGCCAGCTCGGATGAGACTATAGGCTGCGTCCGACTCTTGTTTCGCCATTCTGTGAGCAGTATGTGCTCCGCAGATCGAACGAAGAAATCAGTCAATGAATTCCGGGCCTCCGAAATTAATGCGGTCGACGAGAAAAGAGGCGAGGTGGATACGTAGCGCTCTTTGCGGTCGTAAGGGCAAGCTGGCGGAGCAGGGGATGCCACGATGATTCGGAAGCTAGCCTCTCTTGCGCTGTCGGCCGCACTTGCGTTGGCGGTCGCGATCGCACAGGCCGCGGCAGCGGAGGCTAACGGCGGCTTCGTCCTGACGACCGTAGCCCACACAGGCGAGGGCTTCACCCCGGCTTTTGTCGGCAATGGCTACCTTGGTGCACGCATCCCGTTCGACGGCCAGGGCTACCACGCGGAACCGGTAGCCACAGTCGCGCAGGTGCAGGGGTTCTACGGTAAGCGCCGGCTTCTTCCTTGGTCGGCTAAGGTCGAGGCGCGGGCCGCACCACCAATCTGGTCGGCGCTCGACTTCGACGATGGCAGCGGTCGCTTCGCGCTCGATAAAGGTAAAGTCGAGCGCTACCGCCAAAGCCTTGACCTGCGCACTGGGACTTTATCGACCGATGTCGCCTGGGTGTCGCCGGCAGGACGTGAGGTTTCGCTCCACTACGATGTCGTTCCGGACAGGGCGAGGCCCCATGCAGCTCTTGTTCGCCTACGCTTCACGCCCGGATTCTCCGGACGGGTAAACATCGTCGATCCGATCGATCCGGCAACCGGCGCGCTGCTGAATCCCACTGCCGCTTCCGGCGACGGCCAAATCCAGTTTGTCGATATGATAACCGATGGGGTCGGGATCACAGCGACTGTTGCCTCGACCTTAACGACAGCCGGCGCAATCGCCCGGCGGGCCGACGCACCGAAAGGCGGTGCGGCCCAGCAGCTCGTCCTCGACGTATCTGCCGGCGAAACCTACGAGGTGCTCAAAACAGTCGGTGTCGCGGTGTCATCTGACGGGGAGGTTGATGCGTCGGCGCACGACCGCGCTATCGCTGCAGCTAGGACCGAGGCAACGCTCGGCTATGATCGCGCGAGATCCTCCTCGGACGCTGCCTGGGCCGCCTTATGGGCTGCGGACATACAGATCGACGGCGCGGAGGGGCTGCAGAGGGCGGGACGCATGGCGCTTTTCACCCTGTTTGCCAGCGCGCGCAGCGACTTATCCTGGGCGCCTTCGCCCGGCGGGCTCTCCAACGCCGGCTATATGGGCCATGTCTTCTGGGACAGCGAGACCTGGATGTTCCCGATCTATCTGGCGCTTGCCCCGGACATTGCCAGCCGCCTGCTGCAATATCGCCTGGACCGTTTGCCCGCGGCCGAGGCGCTTGCTGCTGCTGGCGGCTCAAAGGGCGCCCGCTTTCCTTGGGAAAGTGGCCTATCTGGGAATGAGGCAGTGCAGCTTGGAGGTTATGGGCACGAGCTCCATATATCCAGCGACATCGCCTTAGCGGCTTGGCAATACTGGATAGCCACCGGCGACGCCGCCTGGCTGGAGCGGGCCTATCCAATGCTGGCGGGCATTGCCGATTTCTGGACGTCCTACGCCACACCCAACGCGGATGGCTCTCGAAGTATCCTCGGCGTCTTGCCCCCGGATGAGGATGTCCTCGCCCGCTCGCGCTTTGGCGGCTTTGCCGTTTTGATGGGAGGTGGCCGCCGGGTCGACGACAGCGCTTACACCGATATCACCGCTGAGCGTGCGCTCACGATCGCGGACGAAGCGGCGCGGTTGCTTGGGCGTCCGCCCAATCCACAATGGGAAGTAACTGCTCGGCGGATGCGTGCGCCGGTCGCCAGTCCCGACGGCGTCGTGGGTGAATACCGGCATTATGCCGGGGAGGCGATCAAACAAGCAGACGTGATGTTACTGGCCTATCCCTGGGAGGCGCTCGATGCGCATGCCGCCTCCGCTAACCTCGAGTTTTATGCACCAAGGACCAACCCCGACGGCCCATCTATGACCGATGCGATCCACTCGATCGTTGCTTCGAAGGTCGGAGTGCAGGGCTGTGCCGCCTACAGTTTTACTCGGCGCAGTGTCGATCCATTTCTGAGGCCGCCATACAGCCAGCTTTCCGAGACGCGCGACGGTGGTGTGGTCACGTTCGCGACCGGCGCTGGCGGATTTTTGCAGGAGTTCCTATACGGGTATGCGGGCCTCAGATGGCGGGATGACCGGCTTTGGCTCGATCCCTCTCTACCCCCGCAGCTCAAGGGCGTCACGATCGCAGCGCTCAGGTGGCATGGCCGAGTTCTGAGAGTCGAAGTCGAGCCCCAGGGAACGACAGTCACGCTAATTTCGGGCGCGCCAATGCGAATCGATTCCCCCACGGGGTCTACTGATGTGGCCGTAGGCGTGCCAGTGATGCTTAAGACCCGCCTCCCAGCGGAAACGGACAGCGGCAACTTGGCGCTCTGTCGTGCGGTTGTCGATTCCGAGAGCGGGGAGCGAACGACGGCGGCGAACGATGGCTCCGATGCCACGGTTTGGATTGATACCGATGCCGGAAGGAGCCTGACGGTCGATTTCGAGCGGACGGTCGCGTTGGACAAGATCACGATCAGCCGGCCCGCTGCGATCGCTGTGCCGGGCAGCTCGATCCTCGGCCCCGCGATCGCACCAGCGGCCTTACTCTCGTACCAGCAGACCGCCGGAGAGCGCGTCGCGGCATCGAGGGATGGAGTCACGTGGGTCGAGATCGGCCGGACGACCGCCCCCCAGGTACGGGATGACTTTTCTGGCGGCGGTGTCCTGGCACGCTACCTGAAAATCGACGCGCCTGACGCCGCCGCCGCTCGTCCGCCGGTCGTAGGAAAGGTCCCCGCGGAGGACGCCCACCCAGAAAAACAGTCCCCGTAAACCCGCCCACGCCCCCCCCACACCCCGGAGAACA
>CAZNNJ010000575.1:0-4268 GCA_964574305.1 uncultured Rhodospirillales bacterium
GACGGTCTGGCGAGACCCGACGACGCTTGCCGTGCGGCACCGGGCATGGCCAAGGGGTGGAGGCAGCTCATCGACACCGCCCGGGCGCCTGCCGTCTGTGCTGCCATGCCGGCGGGGATCGAGGCCTCGGGCGGGTCGGCCGCCAACACCATGGCCGGGATCGCCTCGCTGGGCGGCACATGCGCCTATATCGGCAAGATCGCCGATGATCAGCTGGGTGAGGTGTTCGCGCACGATATCCGCGCCATCGGCGTCGATTTCGCTTCCAAGCCGCTCACCGGCGGCGAACCGACCGCGCGCTGCCTGATCCTGATCACGCCGGACGCCCAGCGGTCGATGAACACCTTCCTGGGGGCGAGCTCCTATCTGGGCGAGGGCGACCTCGACGCCGACCTCATCCGTTCCGCCCAGGTGACCTATCTGGAGGGCTATCTGTTCGACCGGCCTGAGGCCAAGGCAGCGTTCTTCGCCGCCGCCCGGATCGCGCACGGCGCCGGCCGCAGGGTGGCGCTGACCCTGTCCGATACGTTCTGCGTCGCCCGCCACCATGCCGAGTTCACCGAGCTCGTCTCCCATGTCGACATATTGTTCGCCAATGAGGGCGAGGCGGCCGAGCTGACCGGCGAGAAGCACTTCGACGCCGCGGTCACGGCGCTGGCGGGCAAATGCCCGACCGTCTGCGTCACCCACGGGCCCCAAGGCTCGGTGATCGCGGCGGATGGCCGGATCCACAAGATCGCCGCCGAGCCGGTCGAGCAGCTCGTCGACACGACCGGCGCCGGCGACCTTTATGCCGCCGGCGTGCTCTACGGCATCACCGCCGGTCTCGACCTCCCTTCGGCCGGCCGCATCGGCTCGATCGCCGCCGCCGAGGCGATCAGCCATATCGGCCCCCGGCCGCTGCGCCCGCTGAAGGCGCTGATTGGCTAAATCCCGCAGTGGACTCTGGGCCGCGCTCGTCGCGGCCAACCTGTTGCCGTCCTGGGCCGCCGCCCGGGACCCCCAACCCCGCCACGCGATCTCCATGCAGGGCGAGCCGCGTTATCCGCCCGATTTCAAGCATGTCGACTATGCCGATCCCGACGCCCCCAAGGGCGGCACGCTGATCGAGTCCCGGATCGGCAGCTTCGATTCGGTCAACCGCTGGATCATCCTGGGCACCACCAATGACCGCATCGGCCTGACCTACGACCGGCTGATGATGCGCGCGGAGAACGAGCCCTACACGCTCTATGCGCTGGTGGCCGAGACGATCACCGTGCCGGACGATCGGTCCTGGGTCGAATATGCCATCGACCCGCGCGCCAAATTCAGCGACGGCAGCCCGGTCACCGCCGACGACCTGATCTTCTCCTATGAGACGCTGCGCCGCTGGGGCCGGCCCTATTACCGCGATTCCTACAGCCACGTGGCGGAGGTGACGCGGATCGACGACCGCCATGTCCGCTTCACCTTCGGCCCGGGCTTTCAGCGCGAGACCGTGATGTCGCTGTCGCAGGTGCCGATCCTGTCGAAACGCTGGTGGCAGGGCCATGACTTCAACCGGCCGAGCCTCGAGGTGCCGGTCACCAGCGGCCCTTACCGCATCTCGGCGATCGATCCCGGCCGGTCGATGACCTATCGGCGGCGCGACGATTATTGGGCCAAGGACCTGCCGATCAATGTCGGCCATTACAATTTCGACACGATCCGCGAGGACTATTACCGCGACGACAATGTCGCGCTCGAGGCGTTCAAGGCCGGCGCCTATAATTTCCGGATCGAGCTCGACGCCACCAAATGGATGACGGGCTACGACTTTCCGGCCAACCGCGATGGCCGGGCCGCGCGCGAGGACATTCCGGAGCAGCGGATCGACCCGATGCGGGCCCTGATCTTCAACCTGCGCAGGCCCTTTTTCGCCGACCGCCGGGTGCGCGAGGCGCTGAACCTGGCCTTCGATTTCGAATGGATGAACCGGGCCCTGTTCCGCGGCTCATTCCGCCGTATCGAAAGCTATTTCCCCAATTCGGAGCTGGCGGCCACGGGCGACCCGAGCCAGGGCGAGCTCACCCTGCTGGCCCCCTACAAGGACCAGCTGCCGCCCGAGGTGTTCGGCCCGGCTTTCACCGCCCCGGTGACCGACGGCAGCGGCGATGAGGGCTTGCGGCCCAATCTGCGCAGGGCGATGGGCCTGCTGACCGCGGCGGGCTGGATCGTGCGCGACGGCAGGCTGGTCGACGGAAATACCGGCGCCCCCTTCGCCTTCGAGATATTGCTTCACGACCCCCATGACGAGCGCATGGCACTGCCCTATGCCAGGGCGCTGAAGCGGATCGGCATCGCCACGACGGTGCGCACGATCGACGAGCCGCAATATATCCAGCGGCGCAGCCAGTTCGATTTCGACATGATCCTCGACCAGTGGGAGCAGACGCCTTCCCCGGTCACCGAACCGCAGATCTACTGGTCTGCCCATGAGGCCGACGCCAGGGGCAGCCGCAACTATGCCGGCATCAAGTCGGCGGCGGTGGATGCGCTGACCTCAGCCATCGCCGACGCCAAGGACCGGCCCCAGCTCTTAGACCGGGTCCATGCGCTGGACCGGGTGATGAGTTGGGGTTACTACACGGTTCCGCTCTATTATCTGGGGGTCGATCACGCCGCCTATTGGCGGCCGCTCTGCCACCCGGAGGCCGTGCCGAGCTGGGGCCTGGTTTTCGAAACCTGGTACGTAAAGGCTGACGGCTGTCCCACAGGCCCACATATTGAACAGTGATGACTGCTAACCCCACCAAACCCCTGTCCCGCATCCTCCTCGTCAACGATGACGGCATCGACGCCGAGGGCATCAAGGTCTCCCACGAGATCGCCAGCCAGTTCGCCGACGAGGTCTGGGTGGTGGCGCCGCAGTCCGATCAGAGCGGCATGTCGCATGCCCTGTCGCTGCAACTGCCGATCCGTGTCATCCCCTATGGCGAGCGCCGCTTCGCCGTCGTCGGCACGCCCAGCGACTGCATCGTCATGGCGGTGCGGCTGATCATGAAGGGGCAGCTGCCGGACCTGGTCATCTCCGGCGTCAATCGCGGCGCCAACCTGGCCGACGACATCGCCTATTCCGGCACGGTCTCGGGCGCGATGACCGCGCTCCTCTGCGGCATCCCGGCGGTCGCCTTCTCCCAGGCCTACCGAAAGAACGCCGAGACGCCCTGGGCCACGGCGCGCCAATATGGAACCGAGCTGCTGACCCGGCTTCTGGCCGCCCCGCTGCCGCCCGATCTTTGCCTCAACGTCAATTTCCCGGCGATCCAGCAGGACGAGGTGACCGGTATCCGCGCCACCCGCCAGGGCAGCCGCTCGATCCGCGCCATCGACATCGACCCGCGCGACGACCTGCGCGGCAAACCCTATTACTGGTTGAACTTCGACCGCGCCGGGGGCGAGCAGGACCCCGACAGCGACATCCAGGCGCTGCGGGAGAAGGCAGTGTCGGTGACGCCGCTGAGAGCGGACCGCACCAATGACGCGGTGATGGGGATGGTGGCGGAGAGGCTGGGGTGACGGCGGTGGCGACGAAGAGGGAACCGCCAAGACGCCAAGGCGCCAAGGAAGACGCCAAGCAAAAGCCTGTTGCCTGCGGCGCTGGAAAATCGCGAAGCGAAAAACCTCATCTTGGCGTTCTTACTTGGCGCCTTGGCGTCTTGGCGGTTCAACTTTCTTCAAGCCGCGTCGCCGCCCCATGAAAATGCCCGAGCCCGACCGTACCGTGCTTGAACGCCGCGAAGCCATCGTCGCCGGCCTCAAGGACATCGTCCCCGGCGAAGGCGTCATCGCCACACCAGACAGTCTCCGCGCCTATGAGAGCGACGCGCTGACCGCCTATCGCCAGCGCCCGCTGGCGGTGGTCCTGCCGCGCAACACGGCTGAAGTCGCGGCAGTGCTGAAACACTGTGCCCGCTATCAGGTGAAGGTGGTGCCGCGTGGATCGGGCACGTCGCTGTCGGGCGGGGCCTTGCCGCTGGCGGATTCGGTCGTGGTCTCGATGGGGCGGTTCAACCGGATTCTCGACATCGATTATGCCAACCGCACCGTGACGGCGCAGCCGGGCGTCACCAATCTGGGCATCACCCATGCCGTGGCCGATGCCGGCTTCTATTACGCGCCCGACCCGTCCAGCCAGATCGCCTGCTCGATCGGCGGCAATGTCGCCGAGAATTCGGGCGGCGTGCATTGCCTGAAATACGGCCTCACCACCAACAACGTGCTGGGGGTCGAGATGGTGCTGATGT
>CAZNNJ010000576.1:0-4257 GCA_964574305.1 uncultured Rhodospirillales bacterium
ACCGAAACGGCCATCTCAGCCCTCCACTGGCAGGGTGACGCTGCGGGTCATGCCCCAGGACGGGATGACCAGCGAATGCTTGCCCGGCCCACCCGAGACCACGACCCGGATATTGTCGGCCTCCGCCGTCATCGGCAGCCGGTGATCGTCATCGACGATCTTCATCCAGCGCGGCCAGGCCAGCTCCTGGAAATGCTTGCGGAACAACGACGCCGGCAGGCGCGCCCGGTCGAACAGGTAGGACTGCACGTCCTTCCGCGTCAGCGCGTTCCTGGCGAAGGTGGCGGCATGCTCGGGCCCCAGCACGATGAAATATTCGGCCTGTCCGATCGGCGCGTTGTTCTGGCCGAGCGAGGTCATGGCAGAGGCGATCTTGTCCAGGATCAGCACCGGGCTCTCGGTCGCCTCGGCGTCGTGGACATTGTGCGGCCCCTCCCCGCAATGGACCGTCACCGCGCTCGGCGCATGTACGCGCCGGCTGGCAGGAAAACTTTCCCAGGGCGTCGCAGCTAAATTCTCGGCCGCGCAGAACGTGTATTTCGCCGGCTGGCCGTGGGTCGCGGCATCGCCCAATCCCGGCCAGGCGCCGGCGACATGTAGAAGCGCGAGCCGCACCGCGCGCCCGACAGTGGCATTGGCCCGGTTGCCGGGGCCGAACGCGCCGACACCGGCATTGAAGCCGGCGCTCTCAACGATCGCGCCATGTACCAGTACCAGCGGCGCCACCAGATGCGTCGTCGCATTGACCCCGCGCAGGTTCATCTCGGGCCGGGCCAGTCAGCGCAGCGCGGTCAGAACCACCGGGAAGGTCTCGGGCGGGCAGCCGGCCATCACCGCGTTGACCGCTGCGACGCGGCGCGTCACCACGCCCGCCCTGGGCTGCAAGGTAAAGAGAACAGCGTCGGGATCGCCGTCGGCGAACTTCAGCATCGCCTCGACCCGTCCCAGCGTCGGCGGAACCACCGGCAAGCCGTCGCCGAGCTTGCGCTCGGCCAAAAACGCGAACATCGCCTCGGGCGAATCATCCGGGATATCGACCAGCTGAGCCTCGTAGCTCAGCGGTACAGTTAGGTTCCCCATCATGTCCTCCCGCGAGTGCTCGCTTCTAAGTTAGCCACTTCCTAAAATGGCTCGCCATGGCGTCAATTGCCTCCCGTCCCTCCGGCAAATGCACGTTGTACCAATGAGCGTGGGGCATTGCCTCGAATACGAAGAGATCTGCGTCGACGCCGGCGCGGCGAAGCGCCCGATGCATGGAAGCGGACGAGCTCAGCACGGCGTCGCGCGTACCGGTGACCAGAAGTGTGGGTGGGAAACCGGTAAGATCGCCCCGAGCTGGGGAGATCAATGGACTCTTGATGTCCGCATCGCCGACATAAGCACGAATTTCGCTGAGTTCGTGATCGGTCGGAAGGATCAACTCGCCCCAAAAACCACTCAGTGTGAAGATACGGGCAGTGTCGCCAAGATCACTGAGATCCCCTCCCGCGGTAAACATACCGAGGCAGGCAGGGAGCGGCTTCCCTTCGAGCTTGAAGCGCATCGTCACCTGACCGGTCAGGAAGCCTCCGGCAGACGTGCCGTAGATCCCGATGTCACCGGGCTTGTGATGTTGCAGCACGGCCTCATAAACCGCAGCGATGTCGTCTGTTGCCGCGGGAAACGGATGCTCTGGCGCAAGCCGATAGTCCACTGAGATCACTGGGATGCCCGTCAGATTGGCGATCGGAATTGCCTCAACCAAGGCACCCGACCCCATAACGAAGCCACCGCCATGCATGTTGATCAGCACCGGACTCCGGTCCCCGAAGTCCGCCGCTTCCTGAGGCTTGACCAAGTGGCAACGCACACCGCGGATCTCGATCTCTTCGATGTCGACTGGAAATACCGCGCGGGTCACGTCGTTGAGCTGCGCCATGATGGCGTCGACATGCGGGCGCGACTCCCACATCGCCATGGGCCCATCGGGCATTGGCGCATCCCCCCAAGGCGATGCTGCGAGCATCGTCTGGGCCGCGTCGCTGACAGTCTTCGGCACGGGCAGCTTTGACCCACCCAGGTCGATGGTCCCCGCTGCGTCAATCTTATAAGGCATCCCTCATCTCCCCTGTTTATTCTGCTGCGATCAACTCCTCATCCGGCTCCGGCGGGAAGATCTCGGGCCTGCCGGGGTCGTAAACGCGGGTGAGCAGCCGTATGAACTTCTGATCGGTCAATGGATCGGCGGGGAGATTGAAGCTTTCGCCCCGCTTGCGCATGTCGGACATGAAGATGTCGAAAACACGCTCATGGTCGATATCGTCGGCATGGTCGAGAGTGATCTTCAATTCCTGGTAATCCATGAAGATATCTGCGCCCCAATGCACCAGGAAACGCATTTCCACCGCGGGTATTCGCTGGATCACCTGGCCCTCGGTGGAGATCTGCCAGCCGTCCGATGAGTTTGGGTCGGCGCCGAGTACCGAGTTGATTGAAAGGCCTTCCGGCCGGCGCAGCGCGGACGGGCCGTTTGATTGGGCCGTATGGTACATCATCTCGTTCTCGACCACGACGGCGCGGCCCCACATCGGCGCGTGAATCTGCTTTGGCTCGGCCGTTGGACCATCGGGCCAGTAAGTGAAACCGCCACCTACCTTGCCCTGGTAGTACCAGGCGATGACCTGGGCTTTCTTCGCCTGCCAGCGCTTAAACAGGCCAGATTTCACCATCATATTCATGAGCCAGACCGGCGTCGTCTGGGCACTCAAGCCCCGAAACCGCGTCGCGTCGACATGGGGGGCGCCTCCGCCACCGCAGGGGCCCTGCAGATTGAACAGCATGCTCTCGGGCCGGGCATATTCAGCCTTCCAATAGCCGCGCACCAGATCAAGGAACTTCGGGTTGTAGAAACAATCCTCGATCTCTGGATGTAGGCAGGTATGACCCTGGGCGAAGTAGCCGCGAAAGACAGGTGACAGGAACATGTCCCATGTCGCCTTCACGCCTTCCGGCAGGCTACCGGACGTCGTGGCGATCACCTCGTCAGGCGATTTGAAGTGCTGGGAGAGGATGAGGGTCCAAGGGCCCGTCCGCCGCACGAGATCGAACATGCGGTGATGCTGATCGGCCGTATAGGCTCCTTCGATGACCCGCGGTTCCGCGATCGGCTTGAGAATATGCCCTGTGCTCATGATGCACTCCTTCTAGTGACGCTTAAGCATTTGGACGAGTTCGATCCGATGACCGTCCGGGTCCTTGAGAAACGCGACGTGGATGCCGTGCGCGGTCTCTGTACGCATAGGCCGGTCGATCGTTGCCCCTGCCTCGACTGCGACAACTATTGCTCGGTTGATGTCGGCAACGATAAATCCGAGAGTCGCCTCACCGGGCGCCGGTATTGGCCTGTTTGGGTAACGCTGGAGGACCAGACTGGGTACGGAGTAGCTGGCGCCGGGCGGCCCCATGATGATCTCGTCGAGTTCCGATTCACCTTCCCCTTGCCGGACCCGGGCCGTCACGGACATGCCGAACGCCGCTTGGTAAAACGCGGCGAGGCGATCTACGTCGGTGACGATGATCTTCGTGAAGCTGAAAAGGCTGCTCATCGACACGGCGCCTCGAGGTTTAGGGCGACTGAATGGGGTTGCCACCGCCAGCAAAGTCGAATCGATAGTCCTCCGGCTTGGGGTCGCGCAGCAAAGTCCACATATCGACCAGCCGGTAAGGACAAGACATGAAAACGCGCCCCTTGCTGTTGCGGTAGTAGCTGCGCGCTTTCGGGTGAGACCAGACCATCGACCTCAGGTCGTCATCAACTTGGACGTTGTAGGCATCAAACGCCTGCTTGGTTGGTTCGAGTGCGCGTGCCCCCTTTTCCACAAGCATATCCAAGCATTCCACGATGTAATGGATATGACCTTCGACGATGAGATTGTGGCCGCCGGCGTGATTAGGCACGCTGTTCGGGCCGACCACCCAGAAGAGGTTCGGAAACCCCTCCATCGTCGTACCGAGATAGGCTCGCGGATCCTCGTCGCCCCACTCTTCGCCGAGATTGCGCCCGTCTCGTCCGATGATCTCCAGGTCGCCTGACATTTTTGCCATCTTGAAGCCGGTGGCGAAAATGATCGCGTCCGCAGGAATCGTGCGGCCGTCCCTCATGACGATCCCATTCTCGACGATGCGCTCGATCCCACCCGTCTCGATATCGACATTCTCCCGCCCCAGCGCCGCGAGATAGCCGGCGTCGAGGACGATCCGCTTGCTGAAGATTGGGAA
>CAZNNJ010000577.1:0-4249 GCA_964574305.1 uncultured Rhodospirillales bacterium
CTACGAGGGCCTGTACCTGCTGGGCACCTCGATCGCCCGGCCGCTGATCGCCAAGCGCCAGATCGAGATCGCGCGCATGACCGGCGCCGACGCGGTGGCCCACGGCGCGACCGGCAAGGGTAACGACCAGGTGCGGTTCGAGCTGACCTATTACGCGCTGGAGCCGGAGATCAAGGTGATCGCCCCCTGGCGAGAATGGGAGCTGAATTCCCGCACTGTGCTGCTCGACTATGCCGAGAAGCACCAGATCCCGATCGCCAAGGGCAAGACCGGCGAGCCGCCTTACTCCACTGACGCCAACCTGCTGCACATCTCCTATGAGGGAAGGGCGCTGGAAGACCCGTGGATCCAGCCCGATGAGTCGATGTTCACCCGCTCGGTCGCGCCGGAGAAGGCGCCCGATACCCCGACCTATGTCGAGATCGAGTTCGAAAAGGGCGACCCCGTCGCCGTCAACAGCGTGCGCATGTCGCCGGCCACGATGCTGACCGAGCTCAACCGGCTGGGCGGCGAGAACGGCATCGGCCGGCTGGACCTGGTCGAGAACCGGTTCGTCGGCATGAAGAGCCGCGGCGTCTACGAGACCCCCGGCGGCACGATCTGGATGGTCGCCCACCGCGCCATCGAATCGCTGACGCTGGACCGCGGCGCGATGCATCTGAAGGACGAGCTGATGCCGCGCTATGCGGAGCTGATCTACAACGGCTTCTGGTATTCGCCGGAGCGCAAGGCGCTGCAGGCCCTGATCGACCAGACGCAGGAGCGTGTGTCGGGCACGGTCAGGCTCAAGCTCTATAAGGGCCTGGCCTCGGTTGTCGGCCGCAAGTCGCCGAACTCGCTCTACCGGCTGGACTACGTCACCTTCGAGGCCGATCAGGTCTATAGCCAGAAGGACGCGGAAGGCTTCATCAAGCTGAACGCGCTGCGCCTGCGCCTCGGCACGATCTCGGAGCGCGGCGGGACCTAAATGTTCAATGAACCGCTCCGGCCGGTCACGCTGAAGAATGCGTTCGTCCGGCTGGAGCCGCTCAGCCTCGGCCATGCCGACGACCTGGCGGCGCTGGCCGTCGGCACCGGCATCACCCGCTGGTTTCCCGAGCCGATGGAGACGCGCGCCATCCTGGACCGCTATGTCGCGAACGGCGTCGCGGAGGCCGAGGCCGGCACGGCGCTGCCCTTCGCCATCGTCGATCCGCTGGGGCCGGTGGTCGGCTGCACCCGCTATATGAACATCTCAGCCGAGAACAAGCGTGTGGAGATCGGCTCGACCTTCGTCGGCGCGCCCTGGCAGCGCAGCGCGATCAACACCGCCGCCAAGCTGCTGCTGCTGGAGCACGGGTTCGAACGGCTGGGCTGCGTCCGCATCGAGCTCAAGGCCGATTCGCGCAACGTGAAATCGCGCAACGCCATTCTGCGCATCGGCGCGACCGAGGAAGGCACGCTGCGCCGGCACGTCCTCTGCTCCGACGGTCATCTGCGCGACACGGTCTATTTCAGCATCCTGGCCGAGGAGTGGCCGGCGATCAAAGCGCGGCTGACGGCGCGGCTGGGCTGATGCAAGCCAATTCGCCCAGGCTGCTGGATGCGTCGGGCCTGACCTGCCCGCTGCCGGTGCTGAAGGCGCGCAAGCTGTTGATCGCGATGCGCCCGGGCGAGATTCTGGAGGTTGTGACCACCGACCCGATGTCGGTCGTCGACATGCCGGTCTTCTGCGCGCAGGCCGGGCACATCATTCTCCGTGAAGAGAAACAGGACAGCCGTTTCGTGTTCGCGATCGAGAGGGGAAGCCGGTGACTCCAGCCAAAATACAGATCGTGCCGCCGCTGGTTTTTGCCTTCGGCCTGCCGGGCAGCTATGCTGCAGCCCTGGGTGTCGCAGTCGGCCGTCTTCGTCGCGCGGGCTGATAGCGACGCAATCGGATGTGAAAAGCGCGGCAATCCTGCAACAGGTGGGCGGTCAAAATCGGTTTCGCGGGTGCGGCATACCCGCGACGGCGCTTGTCGCGTCCTGAGTCGACACCCTAAACTTACGCAGAGAATTCATGTCCATGACTGACCCAACAGCCATACAACACGCCGACATCGCGGCGCTGAGCTTCGAGGACGCACTGAACGAGCTGGAAAAGATCGTGCGGCAGATCGAGGACGGGCGCGGCAAGCTGGACGAGGCGATTTCGGCCTATGAGCGCGGAGTGGCGCTCAAGCGCCATTGTGAGAACAAGCTTAAAGAAGCCCAAGTGAAGATCGAGCAGATTACCGTTGGCGAAAACACCATCGGAACCACCGGATTTGGCGGATAACCAGACGATGCTGACAAGCGTGAAGACAGGGCGTTCGCTGCCGGACGCCATGGCTGAGGCGAGCCGCCTGATCAACCTGGCGATCGACGAGATGCTGCCGGCGCAGGACGGCGAGGACGGCCGGCTGATGCAGTCGATGCGTTATGGCTGCCTGGGCGGCGGCAAGCGCCTGCGCCCGCTGCTGGTGCTGCAGACCTCCGCCCTGTTCGGCGTGGCGCAGAGCTGCGCCGTGCGCGCGGCGGCGGCGATCGAGTTCATCCATTGCTATTCGCTGATCCATGACGACCTGCCGGCGATGGACGATTCGGACCTGCGCCGCGGCCGCCCGACCGTGCACAAGCAGTTCGACGAGGCGACGGCGATCCTGGCCGGCGACGCGCTGCTGACCTTGGGCTTCGAGGTGCTGGCCGATCCGCGGACGCATGAGGACCCCAATGTCCGCTGCCAGCTGGTGACCGCGCTCGCCACCGGGGCCGGCGCCGCCGGCATGTGTGGCGGCCAGATGCTGGATCTGATGGGCGAGAACAAAACGCTGGACGCCGCCGGCGTCGCCCGGCTGCAAAGGTTGAAAACCGGCGAGCTGATCTCATTCTCCTGTGAAGCCGGGGCGATCCTCGGCAAGGCGTCGCCGCCCCAGCGTTATGCCCTGAAAGCCTATGCCCACGATCTGGGCATCGCCTTCCAGATGGCGGACGACATTCTGGACGCGACCGGCACCGAGGAGGATACCGGCAAGTCTGTCGGGCAGGACGCGACGGCGGGCAAATCGACCTTCGTCTCGATCCTGGGACTGGAACAGGCGCGTGAGCAGGCAGCGATGCTGGCGCGCCAGGCGGCCGAGCATCTCGATATCTTCGAGGAGCGGGCCGAGGTTCTGCGCGAACTGGCGCAATATGTTGTTGAACGGCGTGGATGATGAAAAAAGAAGTCAGCGAATCGGAGGCCACCTTGCGCAACACCCCGACTCCCCTGCTGGATACGATCGAAATTCCGGCCGATCTGCGTAAGCTCGACGCCAAGCAGCTGAAGCAGGTTGCCGACGAGCTGCGGCACGAGACGATCGATGCGGTCTCGGTCACCGGCGGCCATCTGGGCGCGGGGCTCGGTGTCGTCGAGCTCACCGTCGCCCTGCATTACGTTTTCAACACCCCGGCCGACCGGATCATCTGGGACGTCGGCCATCAGGCCTATCCGCACAAGATCCTGACCGGCCGGCGCGACCGCATCCGCACGCTGCGCCAGGGTGGCGGCCTCAGCGGCTTCACCAAGCGCAGCGAAAGCGAGTTCGACCCGTTCGGCGCGGCCCATAGCTCGACCTCGATCTCCGCCGGCCTCGGCATGGCGGTGGCGCGCGACCTGATGGGGGGCGACAACAATGTCATCGCGGTGATCGGCGACGGCTCGATGAGCGCCGGCATGGCCTATGAGGCGATGAACAATGCCGGCGCCAGCAAGAGCCGGCTGGTCGTCATCCTGAACGACAACGACATGTCGATCGCCCCGCCGGTCGGCGCGCTCAGCGCCCACCTGTCGCGGCTGATCTCCTCGCGCTCCTATCAGGGCCTGCGCCACCTTGCCAAGGAAGTGACCGGGATATTCCCGGAGGCGATCCAGCAGGCCGCGCGCAAGGCCGAGCATCTGGCCCGCGACATCGTCGTCGGCGGCACGCTGTTCGAGGAGCTCGGCTTCTACTATGTCGGCCCGATCGACGGGCACAATCTCGACCATCTGCTGCCCGTGCTCCAGAATGTGCGCGACGGCGAGATGGACGGGCCGGTGCTGATCCATGTCGTGACCGAGAAGGGCCACGGCTATCCGCCGGCCGAAGCCTCGGCCGACAAGCTGCATGCCGTCGCCAAGTTCGATGTGGTGACCGGCGCCCAGGTCAAGGGCAGGGCCGGGCCGCCGACCTATACCAAGGTGTTCGGCGAGTCGCTGATCCAGGAGGCC
>CAZNNJ010000578.1:0-4236 GCA_964574305.1 uncultured Rhodospirillales bacterium
TATCAGGACACGGCGCCCAAGGGCTTTTCCTCGCGCCAGCAGCTGGACACCCAGACGATGATGGTGGACAGCGCCCAGGCCCAGATCCAGGCCGACAACGCCACGATCGAGAATGCCCGGGTGCAGCTCGGCTATACCACCATCACTGCGCCGCTGGACGGGGTCACCGGCATCCGGCTGATCGACCAGGGCAATATCATCCACGCCAGCGACGCCGGCGGGCTGGTGGTCGTCACCCAGCTTCAGCCGATCTCGGTCATCTTCACCCTGCCGCAGAGCGAGCTGCCGCAGATCGCGGCGGCCCGCGCCCGGGGCACGCTGACCGCGGCGGCGCTCGACGGGGACGGAGCGACCGAGCTGGACCAGGGCACCTTGGCGCTGATCGACAACCAGATCGACCCCGCGACCGGCACGATCAAGCTGAAAGCCAGCTTTCCCAACGCGCGGCGCACCTTGTGGCCGGGCCAGTTCGTCAATGTCCGCCTGCAGGTGGGCACGGTGCATGATGGGCTGACCGTGGCGTCGCGGGTGATCCAGCGCGGGCCGAAGGGCTTCTTCGCCTTCGTCATCAAGCCGGACAATACGGTCGAGATGCGGCCGGTCGAGACCGGCCAGAACGATCGCGGCCAGGTTCTGGTGACCAAGGGCCTCAGCGCCGGGGAACGCGTCGTTGTCGACGGGCAGCTGCGGCTTCAGCCTGGCACCGCGGTCCAGGCGACCGAGGACAAGACGGCGGCAGCCGAAGCGCCGGCAGCCCCTCCCGCGCAGGCGCACTGACGCCCATGGGCTTTTCCAAGACCTTCATCGACCGGCCGATCGCCACCGCCCTGCTGATGGCGGCGATCCTGCTGTCGGGCATCGTCGCCTTCGGCCGGCGCCGGGTCGGGGCGTTCCCGAAGGGCGATTACCCGACCATCCAGGTATCGGCCAGCCGGCCCGGGGCCGATCCGGAAACGATGGCCTCGTCGGTGGCGACACCGCTGGAGCGGCAGTTCGCGCAGATCGCCGACCTCAGCCAGATGACCTCGACCAGCACGCTGTCGAACACCTCGATCTCGCTGCAGTTCGACCTGTCGCGCAATATCGACGCCGCGGCCCAGGACGTGCAGGCGGCGATTTCGGCCGCCGGCGGCCAGCTGCCCAAGAACCTGCCCAACCCGCCGACCTGGCGGAAGGTCAACCCAGCCGACCGGCCGATCCTGCTGTTCGGCATGACCTCGGACGTGCTGCCGCTGGACCAGCTGGACGACCTGACCGACACCAAGCTGGCGCAGCAATTGTCGCAGATTCCGGGCGTCGCCCAGGTGATGATCTTCGGTGAGCAGAAGCCGGCCGTGCGCGTCCAGGTCGACCCGGCCAGGCTGGCGGGCCAGGGCCTGTCGCTGGAGGATGTGCGCGCCGCCATCGCCGCCACCAGCATCGATGCGCCCAAAGGCACATTCGACGGCCAGTACCAATCCTCCACCATCGCCGCCAACGACCAGATCCTGTCCGCCGACGGCTATCGCAAGCTGATCGTCGCCTACCGGAACGGCGCGCCGGTCAGGGTGTCGGATATCGGCACGGCGCTGGACAGCGTCGAGAACACCCAGCTGGCCGCCTTCGTGAACCACCGGCTCGGCATCACCTGCGCGGTGTTCCGCCAGCCGGAGGCCAATGTCATCACCACCACCGACGCCGTGAAGGCCGAGCTCAAGCGGCTCACCGGCCTCCTGCCGCCGTCGGCCCATGTCGAGATCCTGGCCGACCGGACCCAGACCGTCCGCGCCTCGGTCGCCGAAGTCGAGATGACTTTGATGATCACCATCGCGCTGGTGGTGATGGTGATCTTCCTGTTCCTGCGCAAAATGTGGGCGACGATCATCCCGGCGACCGCCGTGCCGCTGTCGCTGATCGGCACATTCGGCGCGATGTACCTGCTGGGCTACTCGATCGACAACCTGTCGCTGATGGCGCTGACCATCGCGGTGGGCTTCGTCGTCGACGATGCGATCGTGATGATCGAGAACATCGTCCGCCATATGGAGGAGGGCGACAGCGCCTATGAGGCGGCGGTCAAGGGATCGCGGCAGATCGGCTTCACCATCGTCTCGATCACCGTGTCGCTGATCGCAGTCTTCATCCCGCTGCTGCTGATGGGCGGGCTGATCGGCCGGCTGTTCCACGAATTCGCCATGACCGTGTCTGTCGCAGTGGTGATCTCGGCCTTCGTTTCGCTGACGCTCACGCCGACCATGTGCGCCCGGTTCCTCAGCCCCGATCAGGGACGCCATGGCCGGTTCTACATGGTGCTGGAGAATTTCTTAGACTGGCTGGTCCGCCGCTATGGAAAGGGGCTGCGTTTCGTCCTCACCCACCGGCGGCTGACGATCCTGTCGCTGGCCGTGACTGTCGCGGTCACGGTGCTGATGTTCCTGACCGTGCCCAAGGGTTTTTTCCCGCAGCAGGATAACGGCCTCATCATCGGCGCGACCGAGGCGGCGCTCGACATCTCCTTCAGCGAGATGGTGAAGAAGCAGGAGGCCGCCGCCGCGATCGTGATGCAGGACCCGGCGGTGGCGACGATGATGTCGTCGGTCGGCTCGGGCGGCGGGCAGACCACCAATAACGGCCGCCTGTTCATCCAGCTGAAGCCCTTCGCCCAGCGGCCCGGCGTCACCACCGACGACGTGATCAACCGGCTGCGGCCGAAATTCACCCAGCTGCAGGGCTTCCGCGTCTATGGCCAGTCCTCGCAGGACATCACCGTCGGCACCCGGCAGTCGCGCACCCAGTATCAGTACACGCTGCAGGACCCGGACCTGGACGAGTTGGGCCATTGGGCGGGTGTGATGGTCGAGAAGATGCGGGCGATCCCGCAGTTGCAGGACGTGACCACCGACCAGCAGGACAGCGCGCCGCGCACGACGCTCAAGATCGACCGCGACACCGCCTCGCGCCTCGGTATCTCGGCCCAGGCGATCGACGACACGCTCTACGACGCGTTCGGCCAGCGCCAGGTCTCGACGATCTTCACGCAGTTGAACCAGTATCACGTGGTGCTGGAGGTCGACCCCAAATACCAGCAGGACCCGTCGTCGCTCAGGCAGATCTATGTGAAATCGGCGACCGGGGCGCAGGTGCCGCTTTCAGCCTTCACCTCGGTCGCGCCGACGACCTCGGCGCTGTCGATCAACCATCAGGGCCAGTTCCCGGCCATTACCATCTCGTTCAACCTGTCGCCCGGCGTGGCGCTGGGCGACGCCACGGCGCTGGTCGAGAAGGTCGCGCGCGACGCGCATATGCCGGCCACGGTCACGCCCACCTTCCAGGGCAACGCCCAGGCCTTCCACGATTCGCTGGCGACGATTCCGCTCCTGATCGCGGCGGCGCTAGTCGCCGTCTATATCGTGCTGGGCATCCTCTATGAGAGCTTCATCCACCCGCTGACCATCCTGTCGACCTTGCCTTCGGCCGGCGTCGGGGCGCTGCTGATGCTGTGGATCTTCCACTACCCGCTCGACATGATGGCGCTGATCGGGATTATCCTGCTGATCGGCATCGTGAAGAAGAACGCGATCATGATGATCGATTTCGCGCTGGAGGCGGAGCGGCGACAGGGCCTGTCGGCGGCGGACTCGATCTATCAGGCGGCGCTGCTGCGCTTTCGCCCGATCATGATGACGACGATGTCCGCCCTGTTCAGCGGCCTGCCGCTGATGCTGGGCGCCGGCGCCGGGTCGGAGCTCAGGCGGCCGCTCGGCTTTGCCATCGTCGGCGGGCTGATCCTGTCGCAGGCGCTGACCCTGTTCACCACGCCGGTGGTCTATCTCTATCTCGACCGCTTTGGCGCCTGGCTGCGCGGAGAGCCTGCGGAACCGGCGCGCCGCCCGGTGCTGCTGAAAAAGGCGCCGAACCAGACGGCCGCATAAGCGTTCCCGCTCCTGCGCGGCCTTGCCATGCAGTTTATCCCAAGCAGATGTGCCCTACCGTGCGCGCGCTTTCGCACTGCGATAGTCTATAACGCGGGTATAGGATGGTTCGCGCGTATACTGACGTATCGTAAAACCGAGCATCGATGAAACTGCAGAAGAAATATCTGGCGGGGGTCGCGGCTGTCCTGCTTCTGGGATTGGCTGGCTATCGGGTCTTCCATAACGCCGATCCGGACGCCGACAGCCAGGCCCCCGAAAAGCCGGAACCCGGCCCTGGCGGCGCGCGGCAATAGCGCGCGCTGGCGCCCTTTGTCCCCCGGGG
>CAZNNJ010000579.1:0-4233 GCA_964574305.1 uncultured Rhodospirillales bacterium
AAGATCATCCCCGTCTATCTGGCCGGCCGGCTGACCGGCTTCAGTCACGACGAAGACAGAGTCATGGGCACGCTGATGAACACGCGTGCGTTGATGGAGCTGATCGTGCTCAATGTCGGTTACGATCTCGGCTTCATTCCGCAATCGATGTTCACGATGCTGGTGGTCATGGCGGTCGTCACCACGATCATGACCGGCCCCCTTTTGCGGGTTCTGCTGCCGCGTCTTCACCATGCGATCCCTGAGGGGATCGAAGCTTAGCGGGCCAACTTCTCCAGCCGACTTTTACCTTGAACCGAAACACGTCGCCGCCCCCTTGATGTTGCGACTTATTATCATTATAAAATAATAGCCGCTCGCTTGGAGAAGCCTTCTCGCGGCGGCGTTTCGAAACCCGCCTAAGTCCGGAGGAGGCCCATGTTTGCAAAACACCTCTCGCGGAGGGCTGGGCATCAATCAAAGGAACCCCCGATGTCTCTCGACGACCTGAAAGCCCGCCTGCCGGATTACGCCAAGGACCTGCGCCTCAATCTCGGCGGCATTCCCGGCATCACCAGCCTGACCCCGCAGCAGCTCTGGGGCACGGTGCTGGCCACCGCCATCGCCGCGCGCAATCAAGATGTCGTGCGCGCCGTCGATGCCGCCGCGTCCGGGAATCTCTCCGAGCAGGCGAAGACCGCCGCGCGCTCGGCCGCCGCGATCATGGCGATGAACAACATCTATTACCGCTTCACCCACCTGTCGAAGAACCCGGACTTCCTGGCGATGCCGGCGCGGCTGCGCATGAACGTCATCGCCAATCCGGGCGTCGAGAAGATCGATTTCGAGCTGTGGTCGCTGGCGGTTTCCGCGGTCAATGGCTGCGGCCGCTGCATCGAGGCGCATGAGGATGTGCTGCTGAAGGCCGGCGTGTCGAAGGAGGCAATCCAGGATGCGATCCGCATCGCCGCCATCGTCTTCTCGGTCTCGGTCACGCTGGAAGACCCCGCGATCGCCGAGGCGCCGCTTCAGGCCGCCGCCTGATCAATCCGCACCCCATTTCACGTCAAGGCCCGGCCTTCGGCGTGAAATGGTGGGGGCGAAAGCCCTGCGGCATGGTACCCATGAGGCAGCGAGAACTCATGGGAGGACGCTATGGGCCGCATTACCCGATTGGCGCTGGCAATCGCACTGCCCACGGCCACCGCCTGGGCCGCGCCCGTTCCCGAACCCGCGCTCGATGCCTCCAGGCTCGTTTCAGCCGAGGACGGCCTGGAGCTTGAGGCGCATAAGTTCCTCTCCGACCCCGCGGTCATCGCGGCGCGGGAGCAGGGGGAGCGGGACCTGCTGTCCCTGATCCCCAACGCAACGCCCGAAACCCGCGCTCATTTCAAGCAGGCGGCGGCCGAGATCACCTATTTCGCCGCGCTCAACGGGCTCAATGACGATCCGCTGCGCCCACGCATCACCTTCGTCGGCCGGCCCGGCAGGACGGTGCGCGGCAACTACGCGCTCGCGCCCAAAGGCCTCGACGAGAATCCCGACAGCGTCTATCGCGTCATCCCGATGGACGGCGTCTCGACCTACCTGATCCGCGGCCAGGTGGCGAAGGAGCGGCCGGTGGTCAACGACTTCTCCGTGCTGAGCGATGCCTGGCGGACGGTCGGCAACCTGTCGGGCAGCGACCTCAAGATCGACGCGGATGGGCGCTTCACGATCGTTGTCGGCCCCGATCCGGCATCGGGCCAGGCAAACCACATCCAGACCAGGCCCGACGCCAATTACATGACGGTCCGCGATACGCTCGGCGACTGGGCGCACCAGCGGCCGAACGCGTTCACGGTGCAGCGCATTGCCGGGCCACCCGATGGGCCGGCCCTGACCCGTGAGCAGCAGCTTCAGAAGGTGCTGACCAAGATCAGGCGTTATTTCGCCGAAACGGTGAAGGGCCGCGCGCGGATACTGGCCCAGCCGGCGAACCTGTTCGCGCAGCCGGCGATGGGCGCGACCGACGGTACGCTGATCACCCAGGCATATTCCTTCGGCCATTTTCATCTTGCCGACGATCAAGCGCTGGTGCTGACGATCCATCCGGGCACGGCGAAATATGTGGTCGTCCCGGTCAGCAACCTGTGGGGCACAACGATGGATCCGGTCCATCACCTGTCCAGCCGCAACCTGGACCAGGTGAAGAAGAATCCGGACGGCGGCTTCACGGTGGTCGTGGCTCAGACCGACCCAGGTCTGGAGAACTGGATCGATACGGAGGGACTGTCCGAGGGCATGCTGTTCCTCCGCTGGGCTGCCATCGCTGACAGCGGCCCGGGTGCGCCCAAGCCCGGGGTTGAGGCGAAGGTTGTCAAATTCGCTGATCTGGCGGGCTTGGGATTGGGCAAGGTCGATAAGGCGACGCGGGAGCGGGAGGTTCGGCAAAGAGCGACGGATTACGATTTGCGCTGGTGAAGCTTCGGTATTCACCCTCACCCTCTCCCATCAAGGGAGAGGGCTCAAATCCTCATGTCCCTCCCCCTTGATGGGGGAGGTGAGGAGAGGGTGAAAGATGCCGTTTGCTGTGCTGCTGGCAAAGAGACCGTAGAGAACTCATATCGCTCCAATGCCCACCCCCAAACCCGAAAGCTGGGTCCGCGTCACGCCGCAAGGCCTCTACGTCGAGCCCGGGCAATTCTTCATCGACCCCACCCGTCCGGTGGACCGCGCCGTCGTCACGCCCGGCCATGCCGATCATGCGCGGCCGGGCAACAAGCATGTACTGGCGACGCCGGGGACGCTCGCGATCATGCAGGCTCGCTACGGTGACGGCGTCGGCGCTGCCCAGGCGCTGGAATACGATACCCCTGTCGACATCGATGGCGTCCGCCTGTGGCTGGCGCCGGCCGGCCATGTGCTGGGCAGCGTGCAGGCGGTGGTGGAATGGCGCGGCTGCCGGGTCGTCGTCTCCGGCGACTATAAGCGCCGCTTCGACCCGACCTGCGACCCGTTCGAGGTGGTGACCTGCGATGTCTTCATCACCGAGGCCACGTTCGGCCTGCCGGTCTTTCGCCATCCGTCCGACGAGGAGGAGATCGCCAAGGTCCTGCGCTCCCAGGCCTTGTTCCCCGATCGGGCCCATCTGATCGGCGTCTATGCGCTGGGCAAGTGCCAGCGCGTCATCATGCTGCTCCGCCGCGCCGGCTATGACCGGCCGATCTATATCCATGGCGCGCTGGAAAATCTCTGCAACCTCTACCGCCGGCTCGGCGTCGATCTCGGCGCGTTGCGCCTGGCGACCGAGGCGACGAAGGAGGAGCTGAAGGGCCAGATCGTGCTGTCGCCGCCCGCCGCTGGGTCGGACCGCTGGTCGCGCCGGCTGCCCGACCCGATCACCGCGGTCGCCTCCGGCTGGATGCGGGTGCGCCAGCGGGCGCGGCAGCGCGGGGTCGAGCTGCCGCTGGTCATCTCCGACCATGCCGATTGGGACGAGCTGCTTCAGACCATGCAGGATGTCGAGGCCGGGGAAATCTGGGTCACGCACGGGCGGGAGGAGGCGCTGATCCATGCCGCCGGTCTGATGGGCAAGCGGGCGCGAGCGCTCGCCCTGGTCGGTTATGAAGACGAAGAGGACTGATTCGGTCCCGCATTTGGTATAACGAGTCTTTGGGCCGTTCCGATTCTCTCGCTCCTATCTCAAGGACCCGTTCATGACCCCGAATCCCCGCATTACCATCGTCGGCGTCGGCGGCGCCGGCGGCAATGCCGTCAACAACATGATCCGCGCCAATCTGGAGGGGGTCGAATTCCTGGTCTGCAACACCGACGCGCAGGCGCTGGCCCATTCGGTGGCGCAGCGCAAGATCCAGCTCGGCCTCCAGACCACGCGCGGCCTTGGCGCCGGATCGAAGCCCGAGGTCGGGCGCGCCGCGGCAGAGGAATCGCTTCAGGAGCTGTCGGGCATCATCGAAGGCTCGAACATGGTGTTCATCACCGCCGGGATGGGGGGCGGCACCGGCACAGGCGCCGCGCCGATCATCGCCAAGATGGCGCGCGAGCAGAACATCCTGACCGTCGGCGTCGTCACCAAGCCGTTCCAGTTCGAGGGCGCCCACCGGATGAAGACGGCCGACTCCGGCATCCTGGAGCTTCAGCAATATGTCGACACGCTGATCGTCATCCCGAACCAGAACCTGTTCCGCATCGCCAATGAGAAGACGACCTTCGCCGACGCCTTCAAGATGGCTGACGAGGTGCTGCATTCCG
>CAZNNJ010000580.1:0-4232 GCA_964574305.1 uncultured Rhodospirillales bacterium
CCCACCGTGATTGCCCCACGGTCGCTGCGGCCGCCGGGCCCGCTGTCAAGGAGGGCCCGCGCGGGCGGCGGCATTCCGACCTGCCGGGTTTCGTCGTCCGCCGGGTGGAAAGGCTCGGGCTGGGGGACATCGACCGGACCCGCGCGGATACCTGCGCCGATGGCGGGCGGTTCTTCAGCTATCGCCGGTCATGCCTGAACGGCGAGCCGGATTACGGGCGGCAATTGTCGGCGATTGCACTGATATGACGGCAAAAGGGCGCGGATACGAATTGGACGCTGGCAAGGCGGCCCATCCCGCTCTATGGTCCCCGCCTCAGGCCCTGCCCCCTGAATCGATCGTCCCGATAATAGATTGTCCATGAAGCTTCTTTCCGGAAATTCCAACAAGCCCCTCGCCCAGGCGATCGCCGCCGAACTCGGCCTGACGCTGACCAATGCCAAGATCCAGCGTTTTGCCGACCTCGAAGTCTTCGTGGAAATCCTCGAGAACGTGCGCGGCGAGGACGTCTTCCTGATCCAGTCGACCTCGTTCCCGGCCAACGACAATCTGATGGAGCTGCTGGTCATCATCGACGCGCTGAGGCGTGGATCGGCCCGGCGCATCACCGCGGTCCTGCCCTATTTCGGCTATGCCAGGCAGGATCGGAAGACCGGTCCGCGCACCCCGATCTCGGCCAAGCTGGTCGCCAACCTGATCACCGTCGCCGGCGCCGACCGGGTGCTGACGATGGATCTGCATGCCGGCCAGATCCAGGGCTTCTTCGACATTCCGACCGACAATCTGTTCGCCGCGCCGGTCTTCGTCGACGACATCCAGAAACATGCCCAGAATTACGCGACGCCGATCATCGTGTCGCCCGATGTCGGCGGCGTGGTGCGCGCCCGGGCGCTGGCCAAGCGGCTGGATGCGGACCTGGCGATCATCGACAAGCGGCGCGAGCGCGCCGGCGTCTCAGAGGTAATGAACATCATCGGCGACGTGAATGGCCGAGCCTGCATCCTGGTGGACGACATCGTCGATTCCGCCGGCACGCTGTGCAATGCCGCGGTCGCCCTGATGAATGCCGGAGCGAGTTCGGTGCGCGCCTATACCACCCACGGGGTTCTGTCGGGCGGCGCGGTCGCCCGCATCGCCGCGGCGCCGATGGTGGAGCTGGTGACGACCGACAGCATCCAGGCCACCGAGGCGGTCGCCAAATCGGCCAACATCCGGCAGTTGGCGATCGCCCCGCTGATCGCCGAGGCGATCCGCCGCATCACCGAGGACCGCTCGGTCTCCAGCCTGTTCGATTAGGGTCTATAAGCGAAACGGCCCGTTTCCGGGCCGTTTCGTCTCCATCTCACGGATGGTCGTTCTTGTCCGCCGGCACGTCGTACAGGCTGTCGTCGGCACTGGGCGACTGGCCGAGGTCGAAGCGGCGGTTCTGCCGGTAGGAGCTGCGCAGGAAGGCGTAGAAGTCGAGCGAGGTCTTCTTGGCCTGCTCGTAATCCTCCACCCGGCTGCCCAGCTGGTCGATGCCCTTGCCGATCGACACGCCGATCTGTTCCGGATAGGTGGTGTAGAGAACATAGCCCCACGGATCGGCCACGCCGTCGACCGCCATGCCGGCCGCGTCGCGCGGATTGCTGGGGCCGAACAGCGGCAACACCAGGTATGGCCCTTCGCCGATCCCGTAGGTATACAGCGTCGCCCCGAAGTCGCCGCCCTTGGGCTCCTGCAGGTCGTTGTGGGAGGCCACGTCGACCAGGCCGCCGAAGCCGAAGATGGAATTGACCGCGAACCGTGCGAAGGTCGTTCCAGCGGCCGAGACGTTGCCCTGCAGCGACTTGTTCATGAACACGATCGGCTCGTTCAGGTTGCCGATCACGTTGTGAACGCCGGTGCGGGCCGGCGTGGGCAAGGCGTTATAGCCGCGGGCGACCGGAAACAGGACGTAGGTGTAGGCTTTGTCATTGAAATCGAAGATCGCCCGGTTCATCGGCTCGAGCGGATCGTTGGCCTGGTCGAACGCGGCGGCCTGGGCCGGGTCGGTCGGCCGGGTGGCGCAGCCGGAGAGAATGAGGGGAAGGAATGCAGCGCAGCCTGCCATCAGGCGTAGAAGGGACGTTTTTTTAAATTCATTCATTACAAAATGCTCCCTGAAACAATATCTGGCATCTGGTGACGGCCCGCCACAAAAGCCACAGCGACCAACGCCAGAGATAGTACGTTTGTTCTGTTTCACCAGATTTAATGCGCACCCGCGGTAAAAATGATACTATTCCTCGGATTTTGCACGATATTTTCATATCTGTGTGTCACGCTCGCCGTCCTCGGTTCCTGCTATCAGCTGCTCGCGGCGTACGCGGTACAGCGCTTCGCCGTACAACGTACGCAAAAACCGCGTGAGCGGCCAGCGGTCACCCTGCTGAAGCCGCTCTGCGGCGATGAGGCCGGGCTCTATCAGAATCTGCGCTCGTTCTGCGAGCTGGACTATCCCAACCTGCAGGTCGTCTGCGGCGTGCGCGACCCGAACGACCCGGCCATCGCGGTCGTCCGGACGCTGCAGAAGGACCTGCCGCATGTCGATCTGGTGCTGGTGTCGAACCCCAGCCTGCACGGCACCAATTACAAGGTCAGCAACCTGATCAACATGATGCCGGCGGCGAGCCACGACGTGCTGGTCCTGTCGGACAGCGACATGCGGGTCGGGCCGACCTATCTCGACGCGGTGGTCGACACGCTGCAGCGGCCGGGCGTGGGGCTGGCGACCTGCCTCTATATCGGCCGGCCGGTGAAGGGCCTCTGGTCGGCGATCGGCGCCGCCGGGATCAATTACTGGTTCCTGCCCTCGGCCCTGGTTTCCAAGCTCTTGGGCGGCAAGACCGGCTGCTACGGCGCGACAATCGCACTGCGGCGCTCGACCCTGGACAAGGCCGGCGGATTCGCCGCGCTGAAGGACCAGCTGGCGGACGACTATGCGCTGGGCGCGCGGGTCGAGCAGAACGGCGAAGATGTCGTCGTCGTCCCCTATCTGCCGCTCACCGTCGTCGACGAGCCGGACTTCGGCGCGCTGTTCCGCCATGAGCTGCGCTGGGCGCGGACGATCCGCAACACCGCGCCCGCCGGCTATGCCGGCTCGGTGATCACCTATCCGGTGCCGCTGGCGCTGATCGGCGGGGCCTTGGGGCTGATTGCCGGGTTGCCCCAGCAGATGCTAATGACAATACTGTTATTGGCGGTGCTGTGCCGGGCAATACTCGTTCTGCGGGTGGCCAACGCACTGGCCGCGCCAAAACCACGCTGGTGGATTTTCTTGCCACGAGACGTGCTATCATTGGTGATTCTCGTACTCGCTTTTTGTGGTCGATCGGTATCCTGGCGCAACAGCGCCTTCCGCGTGGACAGCGTCGGCGCGCTGTCTGAAAAGACAAATGGAATCTAGCGCATGATGAAGACCTTGTTCCTCCAGCCGCCTTCCTATGACGGATTCGACGGCGGCGCCGGCTCGCGCTACCAGGCCAAGCGCGAGATCAAATCCTTCTGGTTCCCGACCTGGCTGGCCCAGCCGGCCGCCCTGGTGCCGGGCTCCAAGCTGATCGACGCCCCGCCGGCGCGGCTGGGGATGAACACCGTGCTGCCGATGGCGAAGGATTACGAGCTGATCGTCATCCACACCTCGACCCCGTCCTTCGCCTCCGACGTCAAGGTGGCGCAGCAGATGAAGGACGTGAACCCGAACGTGAAGATCGGCTTCGTCGGCGCCAAGGTCGCGGTCGACGCCGATGGGTCCTTGAAGAGCGGCAACCCGATCGACTTCGTCGCCCGCAACGAGTTCGACTTCACCCTGCTGGACGTGGCCCAGGGCAAGGACCTCAGCGCCATCGACGGCATCAGCTATCGCAATTCCGAAGGCGTGATCGTCCATAACAAGGACCGCGCCATGATCGAGAACATGGACGACCTGCCGTTCGTGACCGAGATCTATAAGCGCGACCTGAAGATCGAGGATTATTTCATCGGGTACCTGAAGCATCCCTATGTCTCGATCTATACCGGCCGCGGCTGCAAATCCCGCTGCACCTTCTGCCTGTGGCCGCAGACCGTGGGCGGCCACCGCTACCGCACCCGTTCGGTCGGCCATGTCGCCGAGGAAATCCGGCTGGCCAAGAGCTATTTCCCGCAGGTGAAGGAATTCTTCTTCGACGACGACACCTTCACCGACGACCTGCCGCGCGCCGAGGCGATCG
>CAZNNJ010000581.1:0-4228 GCA_964574305.1 uncultured Rhodospirillales bacterium
ATTACCCAGGCGGAGGCCCACCTTGGGCCGATTTCGATCCTGGTCAACAATGCCGCGATCAACCGGGTCGCGACGCTGGATCAGATGACGCTCGAGAACTTCCGCAAGGTGGTCGACACCAACCTGGTCGGCACCTTCCTCGGCCTCAAATACGGGGCGGAGGCGCTGAAGCGGGCTGGTGGCGGCGCGATCGTCAATTTCTCTTCGGTCCAGGGCATGGAGGGGCGCGGCGGCTTCACCGCCTATGCCGCGTCGAAATTCGGCATCAGGGGCCTCTCCAAATGCGCGGCGATCGAGTTTGGGCCGCTGGGTATCCGGGTCAATACTGTCGTGCCCGGCCCGACCAAGACCAAGATGATCGAGCGTCCGGGCTGGAAGGACGAGGATTACGACCGGATGTACGGCAAGTACCCGCTGTCGCGCATGGCCAATGCCGAGGAGGTGGCGTGGATGGTGCTGTTCCTGGTGTCGGACCAGTCGTCCTTCTGCACCGGCGGTGACTATGTCGTCGACGGCGGCACGCTCGCGGGCAAGCCGCGTGAATGACGCGGTTCCCGCTCGCGCGCCGCCTATATCACCGGCGCGCATCTCGCCGTCCATGGCGGGGGCGAACGTCCCGCTTTCCTTGAAGCGGCGGAAATGCCTTAACTCATCAAAACGAGACCGGGGAGGACAAAGTGAAGTTTTCGATCATTTACGAAGCGCAGATGATAGATACCTCGCGCGCCAACGAGGCCCAGGTCTTCCAGGACATGGTCGATCAATGTGTCCTGGCGGAGGAGGTGGGCTTCGACTGCATCTGGTCGGTCGAGCATCACTGCCTGACGCAATACGCCCACCTGTCGGCGCCCGAGAGCTTCCTCGCCTTCATCGCCGGGCGCACCAAGCGTATCCATGTCGGCCACGGCGTGGTCTGCCTGCCGTTCAAGATGAACCACCCGATCAAGGTTGCGGAGCGTGTCGCGACCCTGGACATCCTGTCGCGCGGGCGGCTCCATTTCGGTGTCGGCAAGGGCGGCACCAAGCAGGAGACCGGCGCGTTCGATACGCCGCTGGACCAGGTGACGCCGCAGGTCGATGAATCGATGTACCTGATCCCGAAAATGTGGATGCAGGACGAGATCGAGCATCACGGCCTGATCGACATCCCGCCGCGCCCGGTGCATCCCAAGCCCTTCCAGGACCCGCACCCGCCGATGTACATGGCCTGCACCCGCGACGATTCGCTGGTGACGGCCGGCGCGCGCGGCCTGGGCGCCCTGGTGCTGGGCTTCTCCGGCCCGGACGAGATCGCCCGCAAGAACGAAATCTATCGTGCGGCCTACAAGACCCGTAAGGCCGAGGATCAGGTCGGCTTCCGCCCGACCGAGCATCTGGCGGCGCTCTGCCCCGCGGTCATCCTGGAAGACCGGGAGCGGGCCCGTCGCATCGGCGTGCGTGGTCAGCGCTTCTTCGGCGAGTCCATCCGCTTCTGGTATGCCGGCGGCGACAAGCCCTCCGTGGACGACCTGGATGCCGACGCCCAGATCGCGGAAATCAAGAAGTCCGAGCAGGAGTTGGTGGCCTATCTCGGTCAGGAGAAGATTCCGATCATCGACGCGACGACCAGCAACTATCACATCGAGGAAGATGCCTACGGCACGGTCGACCAGGCGATCCGCTATGTCCAGCGGCTGGTCGATGCCGGCGCGGACGAGATCCTGTTCATGCTGCAGATGGGCGCCATCCCGCACGAGGTGACGATGGAGACCATCCGCAATATCGGCGAGCACGTGATCCCGCATTTCCGCAAGCAGGCAGCCTGAGATGGCCGAACCGCAATGGCACGAATGCCGCAAGGTCGGGCCGGACTATGCCGACGCGGCGCCGGCCCGCTATGTCGTCGAGCGCGACATTGCCGCCCCGCGCCAGGCGGTGTGGGACGTGTTCTCCGACGCCGCCACCTGGGTCCACTGGTTCCCTTATATCGACTGGGTCACCTATGACGGCCCGGGCCCTTACGGCGTCGGCACCATCCGCCGCTCCTCGGTCGCCGGCGCGCTCCACGACGAGACGATGGTGGTGTGGGAGGAGCCCAAGCGCTGGGGCTATATCATCGACCGCGTGACCGAGCCTTTGTCCAAGGCGCAGATCGAGATCACCGAATTCGACGAAATCCCCGGCGGCACCCGCGTGCGCTGGATATTGGCCTGCGACCCTCTGCCGGGCCTCCTGTTCCTGTCCAAGGACGAGCCGTTCGAGGCCTTCCTCGGCCGGGTGCTGGAGAATGCGCTGGCGGGGTTGGCGAGGTATTTGGAGAGATAACGTAGGATGGGCTGAGCGCAGCGAAGCCCATCATCAAGTGCACTGAACGATGGGCTTCGCTGCGCTCAGCCCATCCTACGACTCTAAGCCACAATCCCCTTCAGCACCCGCGCATCACTCGAATTCGGAAACACGAATCCGTCCAGCCGCTCGCGCGAGACGCCCAGGTGCTGGTACAGCACAGTCTTGATGACCGAACGCAGGTCGGTGGTCGGCATCAGGTCGCGGGATTGGTAGAGCTGGGTTTCGCCGAGGCCCGGCCACTCGGCCAAGACCTTGCCGCCGGCGACGGCGCCGCCGGCCAGCAAAGTGGCGGTTCCGGTGCCGTGGTCGGTGCCGTTGGTGCCGTTGACATGCGCGGTGCGGCCGAACTCGGTCGCCATCATCACCACCGTATCCTTCCAGGCCGGGCCCAGAGCTTGGCGGAGCGACACGAGGCTCGCCTGCAGGCCGCCCAGCGCGCCGGCCAGCCTGCCTTTCGCCCCGCCCTGGGCGGCGTGCGTGTCCCAGCCCTGGGCGTCGAAGGCGGCGATGCGTGGGCCGTTCGGGTCGGCCAGCATCTTGCCCGCCGCCTCGGCCAGTGCCTTCTGCGCCTTGTACGGGTTGGGCTTGCCGTCGTCGGGCTCGGCCATACCGGCATTGGCGGCCGGCGCATTTCCGTTGCCAATCGCCTGGTCGGCGGCGGCCGTGGCGCGGATGCCGTCGGCCAGCGCGGCCGAGAAGTGCTTGTCGTTCTGATAGACCGCCTGCACCAGCGTCAGGAAGCTGTCGTTCGCCTCCGGCATATGGGTCGGCGCCCAGGAGGCGACCTGGGTCGGGCCGCGCAGCACCAGCGGGATCGTCTGGCCGACCGCCAGCCCGATGCGGCGGTTGCCGCCGCCCCCCTTGCCACCGCCCAGGGCCGTCAGCGCCCGGTTCAGCCAGCCGCTGTCGGTATCGCGCGGGCTCAGCGTGCCGTTTTCCAGCATGTCCTGCCCGTCGAAATGCGAGCGGTCGCGATAGGGGGAGGCGACGGCTTGAATCGGCAGCAGAGCCCCCTCCTTGTACCAGGGGGCGATCTCCGACAGCGCCGGATGCAGGCCGAAAAAGCCGTTGAGGTCGCTCGCCCCGTCGGTCTCGCCCGGCTTGGCGATGGCCATCTGGGCGCGTAGCGCGGCATAGTTCGGGTCGCCATAGGGCGGCACGACGTTCAGCCCGTCCATCGCCCCGCGCAGGATGATGAGGACGAAGCGCTTGTCGGTCGGCGCGTCGGCCAGCACGACGCGCGGCAGGCCGGCCGCCAGCGCGGCGGCGCCAGTGGCGCTCAGGAAAGCGCGGCGCGGCAGGATGATCGTGTCGAGGGACATAGGTACCTACCTGCGCTGGAATTCGGGGCTGGCGATCAAGAGCGCCAGCGCCTCGGCCGAGCTGGGAGCATGGTCGATGTGGAACAGGGTGGTGTCGCTCGCGACCGGCAGGATCGATCCCTTGGCGACGCCGCGGGCATCGGCATGGCCGTCCAGCTTCTGCCCCGCCGCCATCGCCCATTCCACCCTGGTCATCATCGCCTCGGGCGAGATCCAGCTGTCTGCCGTGTCGGGCCAGCCGGCTGGCGAGGGGGCGGCAAACGGCACCTGGTCCATCTGCTTCAGCCCGACCAGCAGCATTTCGCCGGCTTGCGCATCGGCAATGCCGAAGGTGCGGCAGGCCGAGGTGACCAGGTCGTTGGGCGTCTTCACCTTGGCCAGCGGATCGGACCAGATCTGCGGCAGGCCGATCAGGGTCAGGGACACGGCGTGCAGGTCGCCGTCCGTTTCCATGAAGGTGCGCGCCAGCCCGTCCACCGCCACCTTGGGCGGTTCGTCGGCTACCAAGTGCCGGGCCAGGCTGGGGGCCCTCTTGCGGGCGGGTGCGAGGCGTCCGGCGAGGGCCGTGCACAACCGCC
>CAZNNJ010000582.1:0-4217 GCA_964574305.1 uncultured Rhodospirillales bacterium
GGGCCGCCGCCCATTTCGGCCGCGATCCGCGCTCGGTTTCGCCGTTCAAGGGGCTCTGCGCCGTCGATATCGGCTGTGGCGGCGGGCTGGTGGCCGAGCCCCTGGCCCGGCTGGGCGCCAAGGTCACCGCGGTCGACGCCGATCCGGTGGCGATCGCGGCGGCGCGGCTCCATGCCGGCGAGCGTGACGTGGCCGTCGGCTATGAGGTCGGTACCAGCGACGAGCTGGCCGAGGCCGGCCGCCGGTTCGATCTCGTCCTGGCGCTGGAGATCATCGAGCATGTCGCCGACCGCGACGCGTTCCTCACCACTCTGGCCGCGCTCGTCGCGCCTGGCGGCCTCCTGGTCCTTTCCACCCTCAACCGCACGCTCAAATCCCTGGCGCTGGGCGTCGGCATGGCCGAATACGTGCTCCGCTGGGTCGAGCCCGGCACGCATGACTGGCGCAAGTTCGTGAAGCCCTCGGAACTGGCGCGCGGCATCCGCGGCATCGGCTTCGAAGTCGCCGACGTGACCGGGCTGGTGTTCGACCCGCTGCGGGGGGAGTTTCACTTGTCGGACAGCGATGTCGGGGTAAATTATTTCATGACCGCGCGGCGTGCGATATCATAAGCCCGTCCATGCTACAGTGAGAGGGCGCCAGTTCACACATGTCACACCCACGCATCGCCATCGATCCCGGCATCATGATGGGTAAGCCGTGCATCAAGGGCACGCGGATCACCGTGGAACTGATCTTGCGCAAATTGGGCGCCGATCGTTCGGTCGCGGATATTCTGGATGCCTATCCGCAACTGACCGAAGATGATGTCCGGGCGGCATTGACGTTCGCCGCGGATTACATGCAGCACGAAACGGTTCTTGCCGCCGAATGACGCGCTTTCTGGCGGACGAGAACGTATCGCGTTTCGTTGTCGCTGGTCTTCAGTCCGCCGGCTTCGACGTAAAGTCGATTGGTTCGACGAGCCCCGGCGTGTCCGATAATGACGTTCTTTCGATCGCGCGCAACGAGAGTCGCATTCTGATCACCGAAGATCGAGACTTCGGCGAATTGGTCGTGCGTCAGAGGCTAGGCGTTGACGGCGTAATGTTGCTGGAGCTCGACCGGTTGTCTAACATGGCGGAGGCCGATCTGGTGCTGGCGACTGTTTCCAAACATGCTGAGAAGTTGTCCGGAAATCTGCTTGTGCTCGAACCCGGAGTGCGCATCCGTCCCCTGACGCGATAAGCAGCTAGGGTGGATGAGCGCCGCGCAATCCGCGGTGCGGTGCTTCCAGATGTCGAATGCCGAGCGTTGCTCGGCTGGCGGATTACGCTGCGCTTATCCGCCCTACGCGCTCAAACTGGCGCTCCGCCTGATCCAGGGCACGTTGGCGACGGCGTTGCCTTCCTCGCGGAGTTCGGCGGCTTCGTCCTGGGTGGTTTCGCCGTAGATTTCGTGGTGCTCGACCTCGCCGTAATGGATCTTGCGGGCTTCCTCGGCGAAGTTCTTGCCGACATAGTCGCAGGTTTCGGCGATGTGCTGGTTCAGCTCGGCGATCTTGCTCATCACGATGCGCATCTGCTCAGGGTCGATATGGCCCTGCGGCGGTGCGGGCGTGTTCTGCACCGGCGCGGGCTCGCCGCGCGACTTGGCGATGCGCGGCGCCATCGGCGCCTTGGAGACGTCATCGACGCCGCAGATCGGGCAGGCGATCTGATGCGCGGCGTGCTGCTGGTCGTACGCGTCCGAATTGCGGAACCAAGCCTCGAAGCCGTGTCCGGCGGAACAGCGCAGTTCGTAAACGATCATGTCAGTTAAATGGTATCATCATCTGGAAATTTAAATGAAATTATCCGCTGGAACCCGTCCTGGCAAATCACGCCGGCCAAATCATGCGGGGGCGAAGGGCCGGCTGTGATGGACGGCGCGGATCATCTTGCGCGCCTTTTCAACCGAAGCGAAGTCGCAGTCGGCGGCGATGAAGCCTTCCTCGTCCCCGCCGTCGGCCAGCACCTCGCCCCACGGGGCGACGATCAGCGAATGGCCGTAGGTGAAGCGGCCGCCGGCATGCTCCCCCACCTGTCCCGGCGCGACCACGAACGCTCCGGTCTCGATCGCCCGGGCGCGCAGCAGCACATGCCAATGGGCCTTGCCGGTCGGCACGGTGAAGGCGGCCGGCACGGTAATCATCGCCGCCCCGCCAAGGGCCAGCGCATTATAGAGCGCGGGGAAGCGCACGTCGTAGCAGATGCTGAGGCCGAGCTTGCCGAAATCGGTGTCGGCGACGACGGCCTTGTCCCCCGGCTGGAAGGTTGCGCTCTCGCGATAGGCCTGGCCGTCCGCCGGGTCGGCGTCGAACATGTGGATCTTGTCATAGCGCGCGACGATCCGGCCGCGCGGATCGAACAGCATCGAGCGGTTGGCGAGCTTCTCGTTCTCCAGCTTGATCGTGATCGACCCGGCCAGCAGCCAGGCCCCGGTCTCTTCGGCCAGCGTGGAGAAGCGCGCGATGGCTGGATGGCCGGCCTCGGGCAGGGCGGCGGCGATCAGGCTCTTCCGGTCGGCGTACATGCCGCTGGTATTCTCCGGCGTCGCGATGAAGCCGGCGCCGTCTGCATGGGCCGCGCGGATCCAGTGCTCGACCGCGTCGAGATTGGCGGCGAGATCGGGCTTGGCGTTGGTCTGGATACAGGCGACGCGGAGGATCATCGGCCCAGGGTCATTGGCGAGGGGTCATTGGGCAGCGAGGCCGAGCAGCCTGTCGAGCTCGCCGGCGCGGTTGAGCGCCGCCATGTCGTCGCTGCCGCCGATGCCGACGCCGTCGATGAATATCTGCGGCGTCGAGGTGCTCCCGCCCGCGCGCTCGACCATCTCGGGCCGGCGCGACGGGTTTTCCATCACGTCGATCTCTTCATAGTCGACGCCCTTGTCGTCGAGCAGCTTCTTCGCCCGGTAGCAATATCCGCAGAAGGGCTGGGTATAGATTTCGATCTTAGGCATGGGGCCGAATATGGTGGTTTTCGAACGACGGGTCCAGCGGGCCGGATCATGGAAAACGCCGTCCTCCACAACGGCGGCCGATTGGTGCACAGTCCCCCTATCTGCATGGTCGCACGGAGGATAAGCCATGTTCGCAACGCATACGGTCGGCCTCAGGCACAATGCCCGTTCCGAAGTGCTGACGATCGAGGCCGAGGATGCGCTGATCGCCGCGCTCAAGGCCAAGTATCAGCACCCTGACGCCGTCATCACCTATGTCCGCCGCGCCAACCGAAGAGGCGACCAGCGCCACCCCCACGAAGGCTTGGCGAAAAGCGCGGGCAAATGAGGTCACGACCTAGCCCGTGAGGACCACCCGGGCCAGCGTCAGGACGTCGATCCGCGCGGCCCCGCCGCGCCGCAGAACCCGGGCGCAGGCGCCGATCGTGGCGCCGGTCGTCAGCACGTCGTCGACCAGCACGATGCGGGAGCCCTTGACCCGGTCGGCATGGCGCAGGCTGAGGCGGAAGGCGCCGGCGACGTTGCGGGCGCGGGCGGCCTGGCCCATGTCGCCCTGGCTCGGCGTCGGGCGGTGGCGGATCAGGAGATCGGGAATGTGGGGCACGCCGGCGCGTCGTGCGGCATGTTCGGCGATCAGCGCCGCCTGGTTGTAGCGCCGCTTGATGAGCCGCCAGCGATGCAGCGGCACCGGCACGACCAGGTCGGCATCCTCCAGCAGTTCCGCGCCCGCGCGGGCCACCCAGGCGCCGAAGGCTGGGGCGGCATGCAGCCGGTCGCCATGCTTGAAGCCGAGGATCAGGCCGCGGCTGCCCTCATCATAGAGCACCGCCGCCCGCGCCCTGTCGTAAGGCGGCGGGTTGGCGTAGCAGACGGCGCAGCGCCGCTGCCCTTCGACCGCGAAATCGAACGGCGCGCCGCAGCAATCGCAGAAAGGCGGGGCGATGAAGGTGAGGCGCGACCAGCAGGCGGCGCAGGCCAGTCCGTTGGCGTCGACCCGCGTACCGCAGCCGATGCAGCGCGGCGGCAGCGCCAGATCCAGGACGGTCATTGCCAGACGGCGCGTACGGTCGAGACGGGACGGGGCCAAGGGCAGGGCCAAGGGGGCAGGGGTGGGGCCGGCATGAGCCGACTTTATGCGTTCTCCGTGGCGAATGCACCGGCTGCGAGGCGCTGGGCATGGTCGCGGACATCGACCGGCCAGCCGCCGGTGATGGCGTCGAAGCGGACGTGGTTGC
>CAZNNJ010000583.1:0-4202 GCA_964574305.1 uncultured Rhodospirillales bacterium
AATCCCCCCCAAGGGGCCCGGCCAGAACCGAGTAGATTTGGTTGCTGAATTCGAAATGCCGGAACGATCCGGATTCCATCAAGCCGGATGCGAACCATCGATTGGCGGTGAGATAAAATGCCCAGATGAAGGATGTGGCGAATAACGGAAGACCCAGCACGACCGCCGAAGCTGCCTGCGCCGGCGAAGGGCGCGCGGCGAGGCGTGGCGGCGTGCGCCAATGAAAAAGAAAAGTGAATCCGAGATACCACACCGCCAGGGCGAGGAAGGATCCGGTAAGCCCGCCCGCAAGCAGACCCAAAGGGCGTGCGAACACCAGGCCCAAGGACAGGACGCCGATCGCCAATGCGTAATCACGCCGCCGCGATAGAGCGCGATAGATAAATCCGGGGCCCAAAGCGACCATATAGAGAATTCCGGCACCGGCCGACAGCACGCCGGCCCAGAATCCGAACGGCAGGCGATCGATCGCCGCAAACGCCGTCAATGCAATGACCGCCGAGACGAAAAGGATGGTTCCGATATAGAGGCGGACCCACAGCAGCCGTTGGCTCAGGCGGTCGACCTCCTCGAATTGACCGCGTGCCGAGGCTGCCGGCAGCCAGCGATCCGCAAGCTGCCCGGCGCCGCAATCAAAGATCAATCCGTATTGAAACAGCGTGACCGCGAGTGAGTATTCACCAAAGACATGCGGCGTCATCATCATCGGCAGGGCCATCCCCACCGCCGCGTTCAAGATTGAGATCCCCGGGAGGAGCGATCCGTAGACGATCGGCTTCGACAGAAATGCGACCGGCGATCGGCTTATCAAGTTGCGCCGTGGCAGCGCCGGCGAACCCGCTCCGGTCGAGGTCAATACGATTCCCCACATGCCGTTATTTGCTTGCCGACACTGATCGCCAGCGGTGATGAGGAGGGCAATTTCATTGCCAAGTGATGATCCAAGTCGGGGTTTTTTGCACTTCCGCATTGGAGTTACCCCATCAAGACGGCGGCTCGCCTGGATCGAGGTCCGGCTTAGATCATCATCGGTGGCGTGGCGTCCGATTGCTCAGGTTTCGGGGGCCACGCCGAGTGCAGGAGGGGCGGCCTGCCGGGGGGCATATGTATTAATCACCTCGAGCCCATGCACCTTGATTCCGCTTTCGAAATATCAACAGAGTTAACGCGATATTTCATATTTAAATCTGAATTATACTCTTGGACCCCAGAAATTTAGATTGTTTTGTGATAGATGTGATCTGTCCGCGCAAGGGGTTTCGATGCCGATCATATATTATAACAGAGGCGTGGAAACTACCTGTCACCAAGATCGTTATATGTCGATGATTTATAATTTCAGGAATATTAAATGAGGTGTCTTATCGTACATAATTACTACCAGAATCGAGGGGGAGAAGACTGTGTTTTTGAAGCTGAAAGCAGGTTGCTTTCGAGCGGTGGCCACGATGTCCGGAACTATACGCTCCATAACGACAGTCTTATAGGTCGATCGAAGATCGGCATCGCCGCGGACACGGTATGGAATCGGGATGTTTACCGGCAGATGCAGCGGAGCATTCGGGAATTCAAGCCGGATATCGTGCATTTTCATAACACATTTCCACTCGTCTCGCCGGCGGCGGTCTATGCGGCAAAAGACGCGGGCGCAACCGTGATCATGAGCCTTCACAACTATCGATTGCTTTGCCCGTCGGCCAATCTCTATCGTGACGGAAATATCTGCGAGGACTGCTTCGGCCGCACCGTCAAATGGCCTGCCGTCCTGCATCGATGCTATCGAGGCAGCAGCGCGCAAAGCGGCGTCGTCGCTCTGATGCTGGCTGTTCACCGCGTGGAAGGCAGGTTCGGCGGGCTGGTCGACAGGTATATTGCCCTCAGCGAGCATTCCCGGTCGCTCTTCGTTCGGGCCGGGCTCGAGCCGGATCGGGTGGTCGTCAAGCCGAACTTCGTGGTTCAGCCTCCGCTGGCTCCGGATGTCGCGCGGGAAGGCTTCGTTCTGTTCGTCGGCCGGCTGGTTCCGGAAAAAGGGACATCGACCCTGCTGGAGGCCTGGCGCAGCTCTTCCGCCCCGCAGGTCCCGCTCATCGTGGTCGGCGAGGGGCCGCTTGCGTCCGAGGTCGGCCGCGCCGGCGGAAATATCCAGCTGCTGGGAAAGAAGACCCGATCGGAGGTCCAGGCGCTCATGCGCCGCGCAAGCCTTCTCGTTTTCCCGTCGGAGTGGTGCGAGCCTTTCGGCCTGGTGATCGTGGAGGCCCTCGCCAACGAGCTTCCGGTGCTGGCCGCTGGAGTCGGCGCCGCGCGGGAGCTGGTCGATCACTGCCGGACGGGTTTCCTGTTCGAGGCCGGCAATCCGCAGCTTCTGGCGCGCGCCGCGCACTATGCGCTCGAATGCCCGGAGGCGCTCTATCGCATGGGGCTTGCCGCCGGGCTGGAATACCGCATGAAGTATACGCCCGAGCGCAACCTGACGCTGTTGGAGACGATCTATCGCGATGCCTTGGGCGATCGTCTGGCACCTGCACTGGCCGGCAACCTGTCCCGCGCGCAACTCCATCCGGCATGACGGGCGGAGCTGCGGACAGGCTATCTTGGGCTAGCGGCTGAGCAGATATCGAAGCTGATGGATTCCCCAGCCGGGCTCAAGCCGCACGCGTGGGATTGCCCATGCCGAGGTGCCTTGCCGTGCGGCGCCGCGGATCGTCGTAAAGAACGAGCGATACCCGGCATCCTTCGCCAGCTGTGGATCGCGGCCCGAGACGTAATCTGCTCCGGGTTGTCCCCAGGGGCAGGCGAAGTGCTCGCAGGGAAGGTCGGTCTCGATCTCGACACGGTTTTTCGAAGCCGTCATCGCGGCGCGGGCCTGGTTTTCGTCGAGTGTCGAAAAACGGTGATGCGAAAGGCTGTGCGAGCCTATCGTCACGCCGTTTTGATTCGACTGGCGGCAATCCGCCCAGCTCCCATAGGCCGGTGTCGAGATCCAGGCGGGTACGACAAAGAATATGCTGGGAATTTCATATTCCGCCAGGATCGGGACTGCATTCTCGAACGCGTCCTTCCGTCCGTCGTCGAACGTGATGCAGAAGTACCTGCCGGGGATCCGGGCCCCGCTATCCAGAATCTCGACGGCCTGCGAGGCGGTAACGAAATCCCCCAGCGATCGCATATAGTCGAGCTGCCGGATAAACGTCGCGCGCGCGTTCGCGGGCATGCCGTGATACATCACGGTTGTGAGCGTGTTGGTCAGCCGTTCCGGGTGCCGAATCAGCGCGAGCGCGCGCATGATCGGCGACCGGACGATGGGCAGCTCACGAAGGTGATCGGCATATCGCATCGGGTCCGCGGCTTCTTAAATGCTGCGGGTTTGCCGGCCCGCCGTCACCGGGGCGCCGGGAAATTCATCACCCGGGTAATTTGCGCGGCCGCCAGCACGACGAATGCCGGGTTGTTGAGAAGATATCTTCGCCACAACCGGCGTGGCTCGAGCATCAGCCGATAGACCCATTCGAAGCCCGTCCGGCGAATGAATTTCGGCGCCCGGCTGATATGTCCGGCCTGCATGTCGAACGCCGCGCCAACGCCGATCAGTGCGGGCGCCGCAAGCCTCCCGCGGTGCGCGGCCATCCACCGTTCCTGCTTCGGCGTGCTGAGGCCAACCCAAACTATGTCCGCCCGGCTGTCATTGATTGCCCGAACGATTTCGGCATCCTCGTCGTCGGTCACATCGCGAAACGGCGGAGAGATCGAGCCGGCGATCTGGGCATCCGGATATTGCGCCTTTGCGCGCCGGATAAGGTCGCTCAGGGTTTTCTTCGTCGAGCCGAAGAAGAAATGCCGGCGCCCGCGCAGCGTCTCGAACACGAGCGGCATGAATTCCGGGCCGCAGACCCTGTCGGCTTCGGGATGCCCGGCGCCACGGACCCACCAGGCCAGCGGCATTCCGTCCGGGAGCACCAGCCCGGCGTGGTTGTGAATTACCTTCAGGCTCGGGTCGCGGTGGCACTCCATGACGCCGTGAACGCCACTGACGCAGACAGAGCGGCGCTCACCCTCGGCGATCCATCGGCGGAGTTCGGCGACGGCGAGAGCCGGATTTACCGCGCTCACGCCGACGCCGAGAACATTCACGGTCGCGATCATGCCGGTCGTCCCGTATGCCGCGATCAGGACGCGGCTGCGGAACGGGCCGAATTGCTGCGGAC
>CAZNNJ010000584.1:0-4201 GCA_964574305.1 uncultured Rhodospirillales bacterium
CGATTTTCAGAACACCCGCTTCAAGCTGGCGGAGGCGGCGACCGAGGCCAGGATCGGCCGGGTCTTCACCGATTTCTGCATCGAGGAGCTGGTCGCCGGCCGCCTCGACGCCGTCGCCGGGGCGATGGCCAAGTGGTGGACGACGCAGAAGCAGTGCGAGGTCGTCGACGAATGCCTCCAGCTCTTCGGCGGCTACGGCTACATGGCCGAATATCCGATCTCCACCATGTGGACCGACGCCCGCGTGCAGAAGATCTATGGCGGGACCAACGAGATCATGAAGGAAATCATCGCCCGCAGCCTCTGAGCATCCAGGAACCCGATATGACCGCCATTTCCGAAGCCGAAAAGACCGCCGCGTTGGAGCACGTCAGCCAAGCCGAGGCCGCCGTGTGGACGATTCCCGACGTGCCTGCCGACACGAAGCTCCGCCCCATCGCCAAGGCGACGATCGTCGGCGCCGGCACGATGGGCGGCGGCATCGCCATGTCCTTCGCCAATGCTGGGATTCCGGTGAAGCTGGTCGATCTCGACCAGGCCGCGCTCGAACGCGGTCTCGGCCGTATCCGCGGCAACTATGCGGGCACGGTCGCCAAGGGGAAGCTGACCCAGGAGGCGATGGACCAGCGGATGGGGCTACTCGCGCCCACCACCGACATCGCGGTCGCCGATGCCGATATCGTCATCGAAGCGGTGTTCGAGCGGATGGACATCAAGCTCGATATCTTCCGCAAGCTGGACCGGCTGTGCCGCCCTGGGGCGATCCTCGCCACCAACACCTCGATGCTCGACATCGACCGCATCGCCGCCGAGACCGGCCGGCCGCAGGATGTCGTCGGCACTCATTTCTTCAGCCCGGCCAATGTCATGCGCCTGCTGGAGATCGTGCGGGGCCAGAAGACCGCGAAAGATGTGCTGTCGACCGTGCTGTCGGTCGCCAGGCGGATCGGCAAGATTCCTGTGGTAGTCGGCGTTTGCGACGGGTTCGTCGGTAACCGGATGATCGAGCCCTATTTCCGCGAGGCGGAGTTCCTGGTGGCCGAGGGCGCGTCCCCGTCCGAGGTCGACAAGGCGCTGACCGATTTCGGCCTGGCGATGGGGCCGTTCGCCATGTCCGATATGGCCGGCGTCGATGTCCGCTGGGATGTCGCCAAGCGGCGCGCGGCGCTGCGGCCGGCCGGCGAGCGCTACTCCGGCCTGGTGGGATTGCTGGGTGAGGCCGGCCGGTTCGGGCAGAAGACCAGTGCCGGCTTCTATCGCTATGAGCCGGGCAGCCGCGCGCCGATCCCCGATCCGGCGGTCGATGCGCTGATCGCCCAGGAGGGCGAGCGGCAGGGCCTCAAGCGCCGCTCCATCTCGGCTGATGAGATCGTCAATCGCTGCATGTACGCCCTGGTCAATGAAGGCGCGGATATCCTCGAAGAAGGGATCGCGGCGCGGGCGAGCGACATCGACGTCATCTATGTCGCCGGCTACGGCTTCCCCGCATCGCGCGGCGGGCCGATGTACTGGGCCGATCGGGAGGGGCTGAAAACGGTCCATGCCGATATCGCGAAGCTGGCACAGGATTTCGGCGGCCATTGGAAACCATCGCCGCTGCTGGCCCGGCTGGCAGGCGAGGGACGAAGCTTCGCCGATTTCCGGCGCGAATAAACAACCAGGCAGGGGGAGGCGCTCATGACCGTCAAGGATTGGCTCGCAGTCTTCGTCATGGCCTCCACCGGCACGTTCCTGGCGATGGTCTTCATCGTCGTGTCGCCGATGCTGCCGCTGGTCGCCGAGCATTTCGGCGGCGGCAAGGACGGCGCCTTCGTCGCGCAATGGGTCCTGACCATGCCGTCGATCGGCGTGATCATCGGCGGCCCGACGACCGGCTGGTTCGTCGAGCGTTTCGGGGCGCGGGCGGTGCTGTTCACCTGCCTGGTGCTGTTCGCGCTGTCAGGGATGGCGGGGCTGACGGTCGAGAACCAGCCTCTGCTGCTGGCGACCCGGCTGATCGTCGGTTTTACCGCAACCGGGCTGGTCACGGCGGCGATGGGCATCATCGTCGAGATCTTCACCGAGGAGCAGCGCGGCTCGATCCTGGGGCTCCAGAACGCCATCGCCACCGTCCTGTCGTTCCTGGTGACGCTCGCCTCCGGCCGTGTGGCCGAGCATCTGGGCTGGCGGGCGCCGTTCGCGCTTTACGGCCTGTCGCTGCCGATCCTGCTGCTCGCGCTGGCCGTCATTCCGGCGGTGTCGCGCCGGCAGGCGTCGGGCGGCGGCTCGCTGTCGCTCTTCGCGCCAATGCTGCCGATCTATGCGTTGATCACGGTCTCGATGATCATCAGCTTCCAGTCCGCGAGCCAGGTGCCGATCCTGCTTGCCGCCGACGGCATCGCGAGCCCTGAGACGATCTCGGAGATACTCGCAGCCGGGACCTTGCTGTTCACCCTGGGCGCCATCGCCTACGGCACCCTGCGTGTTCGGGTGGGCGTGTGGTGGACCTTTGCCCTTGCCCTCACCTTGCAGGGGGGCGGCATATTGGGGCTCTCGATGGGTCATGGGATCGCCGGCATCGGGGCCGGCGTGGTGCTGCTCAATCTGGGCAGCGGCATCCAGACGCCGAACCTTACCCATTGGGTCATGGACAAGGCTCCCCTTCCGGTGCGCGGCCGGGCGATGGGGCTGCTGTTCAGCGCCCAGTTCCTGGGGCCGTTCCTCAACTCCATCATCATCGCCCCGGCGATCTCCGCCTGGGGCTTGCGCAACATCCTGGCGGTGATCGCCAGCCTGATCGCGGTCGGCGTCGTCCTTACCGTGCTGCGGGCGCGCTCGGCCCCGCTCGTACAGGGAAGCCACTGAAGATGCGCAAAGTCGCCCTCATCACCGGCGCCACGCGGGGCATCGGCAAGGCCTGCGCCTTGAGCCTCGCCCGCCAGGGCTTCGACATCGTCGCCACCGGCCGCACGGTGAAGGAGGGCGAGGGCAAGGTCGCCGTGCCCTTCCTCAAGGACCACGGCAAGGAGGTCGCCGTGCCCGGCAGCCTGGAGACCACCATCGCCGAGGTCCAGGCGCTGGGGCGCGAGGCGCAGGGCCTGGAGATGGACGTGCTCGACCGTTCGTCGATGGACAAGATGGTCAAGCAGGTGATGGAATCCTGGGGCCGGATCGACGTGCTGGTCAACAACGCCCTCTATGGCGGGCCGGGCATGATGTACCCGTTCAGCGAGTTCGATATCGAGGCGCTGGAGAAGAGCGCGCTCGGCAACCTGGTCAACCAGGCCTATCTCACCAAGCTGGTCCTGCCGGTCATGATCGCACAGCGCGGCGGCGTGATCGTGGGCCTGAGTTCCGGCGCCGCGCTGATGCCGTCGCCGATCCCGGCGCGCAAGGGCGGCTGGGGTTACGTCTATGGCGGGCCGAAAAGCGGCTTCCACCGGCTCTGTGAGTTCGTCCATCTGGAGCATCACCAGGATGGCATCCTGGCGGTCAATGTCGAGCCAGGCCGCACCGTGACCGAGGCCACCCTCGCCATGTTCGGCCAGCAGGCGGAAATCGACAGGCTGGCCCCACCGACCAAGCCCTCCGTGACCGGCGACGTCGTCGCCTGGATCGCGACGCGGCCGGAGGCGCGCGCGTGGGGCGGCAAGCTGATCAGCAGCCCGACCTTTTTCGAGAAACAGGGAATAGTTTTTCCTTGACCTCGCCCCGACGGGGAGAGGTCGGAGCGCGTACGCGCTCCGGGTGAGGGGGCGGCGAGCGTAGCGAGCCCTTCATGTTGGCTCCGGCCTAACGGGATCACCCCCTCACCCGGCGCTTACGCGCCGACCTCTCCCCGCGGGGGCGAGGTCATTTTCTCAAAGGTGCCGTCGAGCCGCGAAGCTCCAGATGCGTCGGCAGCAGGTGGCGGCGGCGTTCGATCGGCTCGTCGGCGATGATCTTGAGCAGCAGTTCCATCGCGGTGCGGCCGATCTCGCCGCCGGGCTGGGACACGGTGGTCAGCGGCGGGTCCATGAAGGCGGCAAAGCGGATGTCGTCGAACCCCATCACCGACACGTCGTCTGGCACGCTGAGCCCCCGGTCGCGCGCGGCGCGGATCGTGCCGATCGCAATCTCGTCGTTCGAGGCGAAGACCGCGGTCGGCCGGTCGGGCAGGGCGAGCAACTGGTTCGCCGCGGCGACGCCGGACACGATCGAGAAGTTGCCCGAGGCGACCAGC
>CAZNNJ010000585.1:0-4196 GCA_964574305.1 uncultured Rhodospirillales bacterium
GATGTGGATCTTCTTCGAGCCCGGCGAGAAGGCCGAGACCTTGCCGGTCACCCGGTCGTCGAAACGGGCGCCGACGCAGATTAAGAGGTCGCAGCCATGGGTCGCGAGATTGGCCTCGTAGGTGCCGTGCATGCCGAGCATGCCCAGGAACAGCGGGTCCGACGCCGGGAATGCGCCCAGCCCCATCAGGGTGGAGGTGCAGGGGATGCCGGTCAGCCGCACCAGCTCGGTCAGCGTCTCGGCCGCCTCGGGGCCGGAATTGACGACGCCGCCGCCGGTATAGAACAGCGGACGCTCGGCAGCGGCGATCATCGCGACCGCCTCGGCGATCACCGCCGCGTCCGGCACATGCGGCGGGCGGTAGGTGAATTCGAACGCGTCGGGCGTGCGATAGGTGCCGATCGCGAACTGCACATCCTTGGGCAGGTCGACCAGCACCGGACCGGGACGGCCGCTGCGCGCCACATGGAAGGCCTCGTGCAGCGTCTCGGCCAGCTTCTCCACGTCCTTCACCAGGTAATTGTGCTTGGTGCAGGGCCGGGTGATGCCGGTCGTGTCGGCTTCCTGGAAGGCGTCGTTGCCGATCAGGTGGGTCGGCACCTGGCCGGTGATGCAGACCAGCGGGATCGAATCCATCTGGGCGTCGAGCAGGCCGGTCACCGCGTTGGTGGCGCCGGGGCCCGAGGTCACCAGCACGCAGCCGACCCGCCCGGTCGAGCGGGCATAGCCCTCCGCCGCGTGCACCGCGCCGCCTTCCTGACGGACCAGCACATGGCGGATCTGGTTCTGCTGGAACATCGCGTCATAGATCGGCAATACGGCGCCGCCGGGATAACCGAAGACGGTATCCACGCCGTTATCCGCCAGCGCCGCGAGAACCATCTCGGCGCCACTCATTTGCCGCTCAGACATGCCGCATTTCCTTGAATTGCCGGGCGCAACCTAAGAGGCGGAGAGCGGCGGGTCAACCGCCTGGCAGAATAATCGGCATGATTTCGGCCAAATTTCTTTCCGAAAGTTCCCCAAATTCCGCATGTCTGATATGCTGGCGATCACTTTTTTTAGCAACGGGCAGCTGGTGGCGGAACCAGGTCACCTGTCGCTTGGCGTAATTGCGGCTCATCTGCTGCGCCAGTCGGGTGGCCTCCGCGAGATCGATCTCGCCCTTCAAGTGCCGGCGCAGCTCCGGCAGGCCCAGCGCCTTGTTGGCGGGCAGGGCCGGCGAAAGGCCCAGCGCCTCGAACCGCGCCGCCTCCTCCACGGCGCCCTTTTTCAGCATCGTCTCGAACCGCCCGTCGATGCGCCCATAGAGCACGTCGCGCGGCGGCATCAGGCCGATCAGGCTGAAATCCAGACTATGACCCGGCTCCTTGGGCAGGGCCTGCCAATCGGACAGCGGCCTGCCGGTGGCCTCCAGCACCTCCCAGGCGCGGATGAGGCGCTGCCGGTCGCCGGGCTTCAGCCGCGCGGCAATGACCGGGTCGCGCTCGGCGAGGGCGGCGCGGAAGGCCTCGCCGCCGATCTCGGCATAGAGCGCCGTCGCGTTGGCCCGGGCCGCCTCGTTCGCGGCCGGCACCGGCGAAAGGCCCTCCATCAGCGTCTTGAGATAGAGGCCGGTGCCGCCGACCAGGATCGGGTGCTTGCCGGCGGCGTGCGCTGCGCCGATCTCGGCCAGCGCGGCGTCACGCCACCAGACGGCGGAGCAGGCCTCGGCTGCCGGCAGCACGCCGAACAGACGGTGCGGGGCTCGGGCCGTCGCGGCCTCGTCCGGCCGCGCGGTCAGGATTTTCAGCTCGGAATAGACCTGCAAACTGTCGGCATTGATGACGACGCCGTTCAGCCGCTCGGCGAGTACGACGGCGAGGTCCGATTTGCCGCTGGCTGTCGGTCCGTAGAGGACGGCGACAGCGCCGGTGAGCGTCACTTCTTGCGGAATTTATCGAGCGAAACGACCTCGGCGCCCTTGTCGCCGTCATCGTCCGCCTTGGCGATGGCTGGGGCCGGCGCGGGCTTGGGCGCGGGGGCGGGGGCCGGCGCTTCCTCGACCGCGGCCGCATCCGCCGCCTGGAACGGCAGCACGAAATTGACCGAGGGGTCGGCGAAGACGGTGATGGCGCGGATCGGGATGACCAGCCGTTCGGGCGTATTGTTGAAGGTGAGGGTCACGCTGAAGGCGCTATCGTCGACCTGCAGGTCGTAGAACTGAAACTGCAGCACGATCGTCATCTCGGACGGATAGCGCGCTTTCAGATAATCCGGCACCTGGACGCCCGGATGGGAGGTGCGGAAGGTGATGTAGAAATGGTGGCTGCCGGGCAGACCGTTCTGCGCAACCTCGGCCAGCGCCTGGCGCACGACGGCGCGCAAGGCGGCCTCCACCATCACACTATATTGCAGGATCTCTTTAGCCATGATCGTTGGTCTGGATACGTGAAGCGTGATCGTACTGCGCAGATCGGACGAAATATAGCGGCTGATTTTGGAATAGCGATGACGAAAACGCCCAGGCGCTAAGTGGGGGGCTTCTGTTGCCCGGTGCCCCCCGGACCGCGCTTATCACTGCTGTTTAGGCAGCGAGAGCGAAGGTTTCAACGTTGTCGTTGGCACCTAGTGTGTTTGACCCGATAACGGTGGTATCATGCCGGGCGAAAACTTCCCCTTTACTACGCGTGTCGAGCCTATTTCGCCCCCATAAAGCCCGGCTAATGAGGCCGGGGAATGGTGGAGGCGCCGGGTACCGCCCCCGGGTCCACAACGCCTATTCCGAAAAGCGTTTATCGCCATAGTCAGGCAGAACCTGACAAGGGTAGATATAGGCCTTCGCTTGACCGTTCGCCAGCCTCATGCGATTCGCCGACCGGTTTCGAAGGAAAGATTGAGCCCCGATGAACCTGACCCAGGAACAGCAAGACGAGATCAAGGCGCTGCGCGAACAGTCGGCGCCGACCCGCCGGGCCGTGGCGCCGGGGCTTGAGGCGATCCTCTATGAGGCGATCCCGGTGCTGGATCACGGCTTCGTCCGGGTGGTCGACTATATGGGCGACGACGCGGCGATCGTTCAGGCGGCGCGGGTTTCCTACGGACGCGGCACCCGCAAGGTCTCGGACGACCGGGTGCTGAGCCGCTATCTGATGCGGCATTTCCACGCAACCCCGTTCGGGTTGTCCTGAATCATACACCCCAGGAAGCCGCCCACCTTCGTGGCGCGGCAATGGATCCGCCACCGCACCGCCAATGTGAACGAATACTCCGCCCGCTATTCGGTGCTGGACAAGGAGTTCTACATCCCGGCGCCGGAGCAACTGGCCGCCCAGTCCTCCAACAACCGCCAGGGCCGCGGCGACGTGCTGACCGGCGACGAGGCGGCGCAGGTGCTCGACCTGCTGCGCCACGACGCGGAGAAGACCTATCGCGACTATGCCTGGATGCTGAACGAGGGCGATGACGGGACCGAGGCCGACCCCAGCCGCCAGGGTCTGGCGCGGGAGCTGGCGCGGATGAACCTGACACTGGGTACCTATACGCAATGGTACTGGAAGACCGACCTTCACAATCTCATGAACTTCCTGCGCCTGCGCGCCGATGCTCATGCTCAGTACGAAATCCGCGTCTACGCCGACGCCATGATCGACACGTTGAACGCCTGGGTGCCGCTGGCGGCCGAGGCGTTCCGCGAATACCGGCTGGGCGCGGCATCGCTGTCGGCGACCGGGCTCGAAGTGGTTAAGCGGATGCTCGCCGGCGAGCCGGTGGAGGCCGGCAATAGCGGGCTCGGCAAGCGCGAATGGACTGAGCTGATGGCCCTGCTCGGACGGGCCGGATGATGAATGCCATGCCGAGGCGGCTGCCGATCGATACGGTCGTGCGGCGCAGCTTTCTGTTCGCCTGGGAGAGCAGGGCCGTGCTCATGACGCCGCTGCTCATCTATGCCGGGATCACCGCGCTCGCCGATCTGGCGGCGATGCGGGTTTTCGGCGCCGACGATCAGGCGGCCGTTTTCCTGATCACCATCGCGGAACAGATCTTCGGCATGGCCTTCGCGGTCGGCATCCACCGTTTCGTGCTGCTGGCAGAGGCCCCGGCGGGGTTCCAGTTCTTCCGCTGGGACCGGAATTTCGTCCAGTATGTCGTGGTCGCCTTGCTGTTGCTGGTCATGGCTGCGTCGGCCCTGCTGATGGCGGTGGGCGCGCTGGGCG
>CAZNNJ010000586.1:0-4189 GCA_964574305.1 uncultured Rhodospirillales bacterium
AAGTCCGGGCTCCACGGAAAGACGGTGCCGGGTAACGCCCGGCGGGGGCGACCCCAGGGACAGTGCCACAGAGAGCAGACCGCCAAACCTGCTTCCGGTCTTAGGGCCGGGTGGGCGGCAAGGGTGAAAGGGTGCGGTAAGAGCGCACCGCGCCGCCGGTAACGGCGTCGGCAAGGTAAACCCCACCGGGAGCAAGATCGAATAGGGGCGGCGCGACAGCCCATATCCTTCGGGGCATGGCTATCAGGCGTTTCCGGGCCGCCGCCCGGGTGGATCGCGCGAGGCGTCCGGTAACGGGCGTCCCAGAGGAATGATCATCCATCGATCCGCGAGGATCGAGGACAGAACCCGGCTTACAGGCCGCCTGGCGCCTTATCTCCCGTCTTTCGGGTCAAAGAAAACACTCAGGAGCACAACTATTCGAGTACATACAGAGAACAAACGAACGATTCACTCTTGTTCCGGCCTTCATAAATAATTTTCCAGAATGGTGACTCTCTTATTTGGCATGCAACCCGCAACCGAGACGCGAGGACTTACCTACTACTACGTTTCCATTGCCAGCCCATCGTTTCCCGTGATATCCCATTCTATCCCGCCTTGTGGGGGGATTCCTCTGTCGCATGTCTGGTCCGCGCGCGATTTCTGAGGACTAACCGGCGGAACGGGGTTTGGGCGTTAGAGCGCGATGTCACAATTCGTGAACACAGCTCTGTTTTTGAACACGCATACCAACCGTATCGACGGTAAAGGGCGCGTGTCCTTTCCCGCGCCTTTTCGCACGGCTATCGAGGTCCGCAAGTCCCAGGGCGTCGTCCTGTTCAAGTCGCTGTCCGACCCGGCCATAGAGGGCATGACGGTCGAGCGGCTGTACCAGATGGCGAGCGCGCTGGAGACGCTGGACCAGTTCGCCCCTCAGCGGGCGTCGTTCGAAATCTCGATCTTCGGGGCCGCCCAGGCGCTCGTCTATGACAGCGAGGGCCGCTGCTCGATCCCCAAGGCGCTGCTGGAGCAGGCCGGCATCACCGCCGAGGCGGCGTTCCTGGGCCGCGGCGCCACCTTCCAGATCTGGGAGCCGCAGGCGCTGGCCCGCCGCATGGCTGAGGCCGCCGAGGCGATCAAGACCGGCGCGGTTCCGTTCCCGACCCTGCCGGCAGGTGTGCTGTGACCGGCGCGCCCCACATTCCCGTGCTGCGCGACGCCGTGATCGCCTCGCTGATGCCCAAATCCGGCGGCCATTATGTCGACGGCACATTCGGCGCCGGCGGCTATAGCGAAGCCCTGCTCGGCGCCGCCGACTGCAAGGTCTGGGGGATCGACCGCGATCCCGACGCGCTGGCCTTCGGCAGCGCGCTCGTCGCGCGGTTCCCCGGACGGCTGACGATGATCGAAGGGAACTTCGGCGATATGGACCGCCTGCTGGGCGATCGCGGGGTCGAAACGGTGGACGGGGTCGCGCTCGATCTCGGCGTCTCCTCGATGCAGCTCGACCGGCCGGAGCGCGGCTTTTCCTTCCGCGCCGACGGCCCCTTGGACATGCGCATGTCGCACCGGGGCGAGAGCGCCGCCGACCTCGTCAACCGGCTGGGCGAGACCGAGCTGGCCGACCTGATCTATGAATTGGGCGAAGAACGCTTTTCCCGCCGCATCGCCGGCGCCATCGTCCGCAACCGCCCGTTCGCCCGCACGGCGGAGCTGGCCGAGACCATCCGCCGCGTCATGCCACCCAAGGGCGACGGCATCGATCCGGCGACCCGGACCTTCCAGGCCCTGCGCATGGCGGTGAACGACGAGCTGGGCGAGCTTTCGCGGGGCCTCACCGCCGCCGAGCGCCTGCTGGCCCCCGGGGGCCGGCTGGCGGTCGTGACGTTCCACAGCCTGGAAGACCGGTCGGTCAAGACCTTCCTGCGGCGCCGGGCCGGCAAGACGTCCGCCGGGTCGCGCCATCTGCCGGCCGCCGGACCGGCGCGGGCGCCGTCGTTTCGCCTGATTACCAGCAAGCCCCTCGCCGCCGACAAGGAGGAAATCCGCACCAACCCCCGCGCCCGTTCGGCGAAGCTGCGGGCCGCTGAACGCACCGCCGCGCCGGCATGGCCGAAGGCGTTCGATCTGGGAGAAGCAGCATGATCCGCATCACCACGCTTCTGTGGATTGCCTTGCTGACGGTGGCGGGCGGGACCGTCATGCATGTCAGCTATCAGGTCCGCCAGGTCGAGCGGCACCTGTCCGAGCTCAACCGCGATACGCGGCAGGAGCAGGACAAGCTGCGCATCCTTTCGGCGGAGTGGGAGACGCTGAACGATCCGCACCGCATCGACGATCTGTCCAAGCGCTATCTGACGCTGGAGGCGACGCCGATCGCCCGCGTGGTCTCGCTCGACCAGGTGCCGATGATGCTCAGCAACGACCAGATCGCCAGGCTCGCCGCCGCGGCGCCGGCCAAGGGCGCCCAGGGCCCGGCCCCCCACGCTGCCCCGGCGCCCGCCAGGAAGCCTGAAACGCCGACCAAGGCCCCCGCCACACCCGCCGTCGCCCAGCCGATCCCGGTCAAGGCGGCGCAGCCCCAGGACAGCGTCGGCCTGCTGCTCGCGCGGATGGAGAAGCACGAGTGACGCACGACCCCAATCACATCCCTCTCGAGGGCGTGATCGGATCACGCGTCAGCGATGCCCTGCCCGAAAGCGTCGCCCAGCCGTCATCGATCCTGGTGACGGTCGAGGGCACGGCGCGCCAGACTCTGGAGCAGGCGCGCACCCGCCTGGTCGTGGTCGGCGCCCTGTTCGGCCTGGCCCTGATGGTGGTGAGCGGCAAGCTGATCGGCCTGGCGGTGCTGGGGCCGGGCACGCCCAACCATGCCCGCATCGCCCCGCCGGCCGTTCAGCCGGTGCGCGCCGACATCGTCGACCGCAACGGCCAGGTGCTGGCAACCTCGATCGCCACCGCCTCTCTGTTCGCCGACCCGGCCAAGATCATCGACCCACAGGATGCGGCGCAGCAGCTGACCGCCCTGTTCCCGGACACGTCCTATAACGACTTCCTGGAGAAGCTGCAGGGCAAGAGCCGGTTCGCCTGGCTGCGCCGGCATCTGACGCCGCGCCAGCAATATGCCGTGAACCAGCTGGGCATCCCCGGCGTCGGCTTCCGCCCGGACGAGCGCAGGCTCTATCCCGAAGGCCGTGAGGTCGCCCAGGTGATCGGCTTCACCGACCCGGACTCGATCGGCCTGGCGGGCATCGAGAAATCGAGGAACGATGTGCTGGCGGCGGGCGGCGCACCCGTGGCGCTGTCGATCGATATCCGCCTGCAGCACATGCTCCACCGCGAGGTCCAGGCGCAGATCGAAACGTTCAACGCGGTTGGCGGCGGCGGCCTTATTATGGACACGCATACCGGCGAGATTCTCGCCATGGTGTCCCTGCCCGATTTCGATCCCGAACAGCCCAACGCCGAGCCCAAGCCGCCCGAAGGCGAGCCCGACCCGCATTTCAACCGCATGACGCTGGGCGTCTATGAGATGGGCTCGATCTTCAAGGTGTTTAACACCGCCATGGTGCTGGATAGCGGCAAGGTGAAGATCTCCGACTATTTCGACGCTTTCCATCCGATCAAGATCGGCCGCTACACCATCCACGACTTCAAGGGCGATGAGCTGCCCGGCTATTCGTCGGTACCGATGATATTCGAAATCTCCTCGAATATCGGCTCCGCCCAGATGGCAAAGCAGGTTGGCCCCGAGGGGCAGCAGCAGTTCATGGACCAGTTGGGCCTCACAACCAAGATGAAGCTGGAGGTGCCGGAAATCGGCACGCCCGGCGTTCCGCGCCCCTGGCGCTTCATCAACATGCTGACCATCGCCTTTGGCCACGGTATCTCGGTGACCCCGGTGCAGCTGGTGAGCGCGATCTGCGCGATCGCCAATGGCGGAACCCTACGGCCGGCGACCTTGCTGAAGCTGCCGGAAGATGCGGCACCGGCCGGCACGCGTGTGATTTCCGAGGAGACGTCGGCGACGATGCGCAAGCTGATGCGGCTGGTCGTCTCCGGCGACCGGGGCACGGCAAAGAAATTCGCCAACGTCCCCGGCTATCTCGTCGGCGGCAAGACCGGCACGGCGGAAAAGATCATGAAGGGCCCCTATGCCAAGAAGCCCCCCAATCGTAGCTCCTTCGTAGGCCTCTTCCCGATGAAC
>CAZNNJ010000587.1:0-4183 GCA_964574305.1 uncultured Rhodospirillales bacterium
TCAAATCGATGCGGCAGTGAGCCGTATTTTGGCGCTGAAATTCGAGGCCGGCCTCAGGCTGGCCTGGACCCATTTCGATTTCCGCAACCTCAATACCGGCGCGCAGGACCTGCTGGACGATGGCGGCGTGCCGGCGACGGCGAAGGGACTGGCGGACGAGCAGCCCGTCACGCCCAAAATCAGCCTTTCCTACCAGATCACCCCGGACGATATGGTCTACGGCACGATCGCCGAGGGCTATCGCATCGGCGGTGCGTCGCCGCCGCTTCCGGTCGCCGCCTGCGGAGGCCCGTTCCCGACGCAGTATAATTCCGACAGCACCTGGAGCTATGAGATCGGAACCAAGGACCGTTTCCTCGACCGCCGGATGCAGGTTTCGGCCAGCGCCTATTATGTCGAATGGAGCAACATCCAGCAGGCGATCTATGTGCCGACCTGCGGCATTCAGTATACGACCAATGTCGGCGATGCGATCAGCGAAGGGTTCGACCTCGATGTCGATTACCAGATCACCGACAACCTTCTGCTGAACGTGGCGATCGGCTATACGGAGGCCAAATTCTCCAAGACCGCCTATGACCCGGCAACCGGCGGCATCCTCGCACGCGCCAGCGATGCCCTGGATGTCACGCCGTGGACCGGCACGATCGGCCTGCAATACAACTTCCTGGTCGGCGATGACTCCGCCTTTGTCCGCGCCGATTACGAGTTCACCAGCCACCGGCATCGCCCGATCTCCGCCGAGGATCCGCAGACCGAATATTTCGATGCCGGCCTGCATGCCGATCCGGCGACCAGCCTGGTGTCGCTGCGCACCGGCGTCACGCTGGACAGGTGGGAATTCAACCTGTTCATGGACAATGTCTTCAACGCCCATCCGCAGCTGAACCTCGCCCACCAGGACGAGTTCACCCTGCTCTACACCGCCGAAACCTTCCGCCCGCGCACGACCGGCGTCACCGCCACCTACCGGTACTGAGCCGCCTGCAACAGCGCAATCGCCCTCCTGCGGGCGATTGCGCTGTTTTGCGCCCCCCGCAAGCTATGGTATCCGACGCGCGAGCCTGGAAAGGGGCGCGAGGGATTTGATTCGCTGTCAGCGTCATACGAGGCGGGGGCTCGCCTGGGCAGTTTCGGCCGCCCCGGGCCTGATCGCCGCTTGCCTGATCGCCGCCGGCCCCGCACATCCGGCCCGCGCCCAGGATGAAGCCGGCGCGCAGGCTGCGGCGACCCCGCCCGCCTTCGAGGAGATCACCGTCACCGCGCGCCGCCGCGACGAGCGGGTGCAGACCGTCCCGATCGCGATCACCGCCTTCTCCCAGTCGGACCTGGACCGGCGCCATATCGTGCAGTTCCGCGATCTGACGAAAGCAGTCCCGTCCTTGTCGGTGATCTCAAACGGCGCGGATGCGAATTCGATCTATTCCGGACAGGTCAGGATTCGCGGCCTGCCGGGGTCCGAGGTCTATTTTGCCGACGTGCCGCTGGGCAGCACCGACCGCAGCCTGCTGACCGGGCTCAATCACAGCCTCTCGCCCGGCTATTATTTCGACCTCGAATCCCTGGAGGTCGCCAAGGGCGCGCAGGGCACGCTGTTCGGCCGACCCTCGGTCGGCGGGCTGATCGCGATGGAGCCGCGTCGTCCGACCGACCGGTTCGAGGGTTATGTCGAGACCGAGTTCGGCGATTACGCCGACAAGCGCAACGAATTCGCACTGAACGTCCCGGTCATCGACGACAGGCTGCTGGTGCGCGTCTCAGGCCTGATGCAACAGCGCGACGGCTATACGCACGACCTGCAGAACGGCCAGTATCTCGACAACCAGAACTATTACGCCTGGCGGGTCGCGGTGACGCTGAAACCGTCGGACGATTTTGAGAACTACTTCCTCTATGACGGCTATTGGCAGGATTCCGACGGATCGTCCGAAGTCCTGCTCACTGTCAATCCGGACAAGATCCTGGGGCGTTTCAAGGCGGACTTGACCGCGCTGCCGCCCGGCGTCACTGCCGGCTGCGCCTTCACCATCACGCTCGGCGGCCCGGCCATCGGTCCGCTCGGCAACCTGCCCGGGGGCTGCGGCGCCGTCCGGATCGGGACGGAGCCCGGCATCGCCGCCGCGCTGGCGCAGCAGCAGGCGCTCGGCCCCCGCACCGTCGCCGGGCGCTATACCAGCGGTATCGGCAAGGATTATTTCTACGGCTTCACCGATGTCACTCGCTGGGACATCTCGGATATGCTGCTGGTCAAGAACATCGCCGCCGCCCGGGTCACCAAGCAGCTGGGCGCAATCGACTTCACCAATACCGGACTCGGCGTTCTCGCTTACGGCTTTCACGGCAACAATCACGGCTGGACCGACAATTCGGCTCAGTACAGCGAGGAGCTCCATCTCGAAGGCAAGGCGCTCTCCGGCAAGCTCGCCTGGCTGGTCGGCGGCTTCCTGCTCTACGACCATCCGATCGGCTATACATCCGAAGTGTTCAACACGCTGGAATTCGGGACCTATAACCACACGCGTCTGTCCGACCGCAGCCAGGCCGTCTTCGTGCACGGCATCTACGACCTGTCGGACTATGCCGATGGGCTGAGATTCACTGCCGGCTATCGCTATAGCTGGGACTATTCCGTGGTGAGCGGAAGCTCGACCCGCTTTTCCGATACGGTCACGCGGGATGCGAACGGGCTGCCGACCGACTGTTTCCTGGCACTGTCGGACCGCAACTGCGTCCGCTCGGTGCCATCCTACTTCAACGCGCCGAGCTGGAATCTGAGCCTGGACGACCAGCTGACGGCGACGACCCTGGTCTATGTCCGGGCCGGCAACACCTATCATCCGGGCGGCGCCAATCCGCAGCTTCTGCCGCCGCTGGACCGTTTCGGCTCCGAGCACATCACCGATGTCGAGCTGGGGGTCAAGACCGACTGGAGCCTTGGCGAGGTGAACGCCCGCACCAATGCCGACATCTTCCATGCCGACTACCGGTCGATCCAGGTAATCGAGCCGATCGGCGTGCCAAGCGTCGTTCCCGGGCGCCTTCCGACGATCCAGCCGGTCGCGTTCAACGCCGCCTCAGCCGAGCTGGAGGGCACGGAGATCGAGCAGACATTCAGCCTGCCCCACGGCATCGACCTGTCGGGCGAGGGTTCCTATTTCAACGCCCATTACGGCCAGTTTCCCGTGCTGCTCGGCGGGGGCAACCCGCAGTTCCAATATGTGCCGCGCTTCGCCTTCAGCATGACCGCGACCTACCACCTGCCGGTCGACGAATCCTGGGGCAAGATTTCCGCCGGCCTCACCTGGTCATGGACCGGCCACCAATCGATCAGTCCGATCGCCGCCGAGCCGATCAACGGGATTCCGCATTACGACAATCTCGACATCCGCGCCGACTGGACCGACATTTTCGGCCAGCCGGTGGATGCCGCCTTCTTCATGACCAACGCGACCGACAATCTGTACCTTACCGGCGCGTCGCCGCTGATGACCGTCGTGGGCATCACCGCGGGCAGCTACAATGCGCCGCGCATGTTCGGCTTCACGCTGAAGTACCGGTTCGGGCCGAACGGTTGAACACCAGATCCTGGAGCACGCCCGTGTCCGAAGACCAGCCGAAAATCGCCCTCTTCACCGGCGGCAGCGGGGGCCTTGGCCGCAATACCGCGGTCAGCTTGGGGGCATTCCTTTAGGCCGGCCTCACGCGCCGATCACGAAATTCCGGATCACGCCCGCCAGCGCGCCCAATAGCAGAACAATTGTAGGCAAGGCGCCGAGCCCGAAGCCGAGGCTGCGCTTGGCGGGGTCGGCGGCGTAGGCGGCGGAATAGATGACGCGGCCGACGACGAAGATCAGGCCCAGCGCCGCGCCGATCAGCGGCTGTATCGTCAGGCAGAAGATCCACAGCGACGGCAGGAAGACGATCAGCTGCTCCAGCATGTTCTGCTGGATGCGCAGCGCGCGCTCGAACTCGGGATGGCCGGTGGTGGCGGGGGCGAGGATCTGATGCTTGCCGCGCGCCTAGCCGGCGCCCATGAAATTCCAGGCATAGACCAGCAGCGCCAGCAGGGTGACGAGGGCTGGATAAAGATCGCGATGCTGCACGGGGACACTCCCTTTCCGGTGATGCAGCCTTCATGGGCTGCCTTGGTTCACAATTAGCACGATCAGCCGGACGGCGGCAG
>CAZNNJ010000588.1:0-4181 GCA_964574305.1 uncultured Rhodospirillales bacterium
CTTGGCGGCGCTGGCCGCGGCATCGTCGGCCGCGGCCCTGGCGGCGGCGGCGTCGCGGTCGGCTTGCTCGACGGCGTCGTGCAGCGCGGCCTGGCGGGCGTGGTAGGGGAGCCACAGCATCAGGGCCGCCATCGCCAGGATGAAGATGCCGGCCAGGACCAGCTTGAGACGGTTCACGCTCATTTGTGCATCAGCCGTTCCATCAGCGCGAGCAGCAGGCCGGAGATCACGAAGGTGACATGGATGCCGACCGTCCAGGCCAGTTCCCGGTCGGCCAGGTTCTCGATGTCCATGAACGTTTCGAGCAGGCGGATCGCCGAGATGGCGACGATAGAGGTCATCAGTTTCAGCTTCAGGTCGCCGAAGCCGATCTGCCCCATCCAGTCCAGCCGCTCCGTATGGTCGTCGATATGCAGCTTCGACACGAAGCTCTCATAGCCGGCGAACATGACCATCAGCACCAGATTGCCCATCAGCGACAGGTCGATCAGGCCCAGTATGGCGATGATGATCGTATCGTGACCGGAGCCCTGCAGGTTTTCCATCATGTGGGCGGCCCGCACGACGAAGTCGTAGAGCAAGGCAATGAGGGCCAGCGCCAGGCCGAGATAGAACGGCGCCAGCAGCCAGCGGCTCATGAAGATGGCGCGCTCGAAGCCGCGCTCGGCGGCGGTCTTGCTGCCGGGATCGGAAAGGACGGGTTCGGTCATCGGATTCCGGTATAGGCGTATTGGGTGAAGACCTTGCCGATGACCCGGGACGGGCTGCCGGCCAGGAAGGAGGCGATGTTGTCCACCGTCTCGCCATAGAAGATGCGATAGGTGTCCTCGGTGACATAGCCGATATGGGGTGTCGCGATCAGGTTCGTAAGCCTGCGGAACGGATGATCGGCGGGCAGCGGCTCGGGCACATAGGCGTCGAGCGCGGCGCCAGCGATGGCGCGGCGCTCCAGCACGTCGATCAGCGCCGGCTCGTCGATAATCGGACCGCGCGAGGTGTTGATGAGGTAGGCGGTCTTTTTCATCAGCCCAAGTTCCCGCGCCGTCACCAGCCCGCGGGTGCGGGTCGACAGCACGGTGTGGATGCAGACGAAGTCGCCCTCGCGGAACAGCGTGTCCATGTCGACCAGCCGGGCACCGGGGGCCTCGCCCTTTTCGGGGTGCAGGTTCTGGCTCCAGGCGATGAGGTTCATGCCGAAGGCCTGGCCGATCCGCGCCATCGCCCCGCCGATATTGCCGAGCCCCATCAGCGCCAGGGTGCGGCCCTGAAGATCGCCGCCGACCGCGACCTGCCAGCCGCCGGAGCGCACCGAGTTCACCTCGTCCGGGATGCGCCGGATCAGCGCCAGGATCACGCCCCAGGTGAGTTCTGGCGTCGAGTTCGGCGCGGCGCCGGTGCCGGACACGACGATCCCCAGCGCCTCCGCCGCCTCCATGTCGATGGCGGCGTTCCAGGCACCGGTGGTGGCGATGAGCTTGAGGTTGGGCAGTTTCTCCATCAGCTCCCGGTCGAATCGTGTCCGCTCCCGCATCGCGCAGACGACCTGGAACGGCATCAGCCGCTGGATCAGCCGGCCGAAATCGGGCTCGTTGTCGGTGAAGACGGTGACCTCGACATTGGCCGGCAGCACCGACCAGTCGGCCATCTGGAGCGCGCAGTTCTGATAGTCGTCGAGGACGGCGACTTTGACGGTCTCGGACATGGGATTCTCCGATCCTTCGTGTTTCGTGAGGGAATTGGCGCAGCTCCCCGCTGCGCGATTGACAGTGGATAGGGCGCATTCTAGGTCCAAGCCATTCGGCAGGCAAAGCAATCCGCCCACCCAGGGAGACGGCTGCACGTGGCGTGGTATCACCGGGTCGCCGGATCAGCGATGCGAACCTGGCGCCGGGCGCGCGGCGCCAGGACATTGGGCGTACGCGGCCTGGTCCTCGACCGCGACGATCGCGTCGCGCTGGTCCTTCATACCTATCTGGACGGCTGGTACCTGCCGGGCGGCGGCGTGCATCCGGGCGAGAGCTATGACCGGGCACTCGCCCGCGAGCTGCGGGAGGAGATCGGGCTCGACGTATTCCGCATCGAGCGCGTGCTGGGCGTCTATCACGACACGGTGACTCTGAAGGACGATCACGTCGTCGCCTATGTCGTACGGACCGACGGCTCGGCCCTGCCCCTCAAGACGAGCGATCCATTCGAAATCCAAGCGATCGAATGGTTCGCGCTGGACAACCTGCCTGAGGAGCTGTCGCCGGCGACGGCGCGCCGTATTTCAGAGTTCAAGGCGGGGATGACAGGCGGCGGCGCATGGTGAACGGAAGGCGTGGAAGATAGCGCCGCGCTATGCCAAGTTGCGGCCCCAGCCCGCGGCTCCGCGAGGCACTCGGAAAACCAAGGGGAAATCATGGACTTCAACGGCAAGGTCGCGATCGTCACCGGCGGCGCGGGGGGCATCGGCTATGCGGTGGCAGAGGGGTTCCTGAAGGGTGGCGGCAAGGTGCTGATCGTCGACCGCGATCCATCGGTGAAGGACGCGGCAAAGCGGCTGGGCCCAGATGCCATCGGCACGATCGCCGACGTGTCGAACAGCGCCGACGTCCAGGCCTATGTGAAGGCCGCGCTGGATGCGTTCGGGCGGATCGACTGCCTGGTCAACAATGCCGGCACCGAGGGCAAGGTGGCGCCCACCGCGGAATATGACGAGGCGATGTGGGAGAAGGTCATCGGCGTGAATCTCACCGGCACGTTCCTCGGCCTGCGCCACGTGCTGCCGGTGATGATTGCCCAGGGTTCGGGCAGCATCGTCAACATGTCGTCAACCGCCGGCGTCATCGGCACGCCGCGCATGCCGGCCTATACCGCGTCGAAGCACGGGGTGATCGGCCTGACCAAGACCGTCTCGGGCGAGGTGGCGCGCCAGGGTATCCGGGTGAACTGCGTCTGCCCCGGCCCGACCGACACCGCCATGCTGCGGTCGATCGAGACGATGATCAACCCGAACGACCCGGACGGCGTGCGCGCCGCCTATAAGGCCGCGATCCCGACCGGCCGCTATGCCACCCCGGCGGAGATCGCCAATGTTGTGCGGTTCCTGCTGTCCGACCTCGCAGCCCGCGTCACCGGCGCCCACTACATGGCGGACATGGGCCGCACCCAGATCGGCGCGGCGGTGACGACGGTGAAGTGACGGCTACCGGTCGGCTGTGCCGAAGGTTATGCAGTTCGGCTTGCCCGCGACATTGCCCTCGATATCGACGAAATCGATATGGAAGGCGACGCCGGCGTTGAGCTTCGACAGATAGGCTGACAAGGTTGTCTGCTTGGTACCGGAGAAGGCAAACTTGAGCGTAGCGGGCGTTCCCGGAATCAATGTGAAGGTTCCCCCCGTCGTCCCGCTGTTGAGCTTCATGTCGGGCGCGGCGGGCATGGCCGGCGTGCCGAGAATTGTCAGGCTGCCTTTCGCCTGGGTCAGCTGCGCGCGGACTGTCCCCGACTGCCCCCCCGGCGTCGACGGCGTGAAGGTGATGAATCCGATCGTGTGTAAAATCTTGCCCGGATCGATCGTCTGAACTTGAGTGCTCGGACTGAACACCTCGCTTTCGATCGACTGGCACAGCGTCGTGTAGCGCGCGGCATATTTGCCGGTGAGCGTGGCGGCATGCGCCAGACCCGGGATGGCAATGGCCAACGCGGCGAGCGCGGCTAACGGTTTCATCTGCGCCTCCTCTCCAGTCTATTTTTCTTATGATTTACGTAGATTATCCTCCAGTTTGACGGGGGCTCCAACGGTTCGCGATGGGTAACCAGGATGGGTAAACGGGACGCCACCGGCCGCTATGCGACCCTGGCCGCGAGGTTTCGCGGTGGCACCTATGCCGCGCGGGGCGCGGCCGGCGGATTACGCTGACGCTCATCCGCCCTACGATGCTGTGGCTAAATTCTTACTGCAGGTCGGCGGAGCCGGCGTTGGAGCAGTGGTTCTTGCCGCCGATCGGGCCGTCCGTGTCGGCGAAGTCGGCATGGCCGTCGGTGCTGCCGGTCAGCTTCGACAGCTAGGCGGTGAAGGTCTCCAGGTTGTCGGCGTTGAAATGGATCTTCAGCGTAGGGGGCTTGGGCGGGGTAACCGAGGGCAGGCTTGAGGTCCCGGGCTGGGTTACGTTCTGGACCGGGATGACGGGCACGGG
>CAZNNJ010000589.1:0-4178 GCA_964574305.1 uncultured Rhodospirillales bacterium
CGTCGGGCGACTCGCTGCCGGTCTGGAGGATGGTGGTGTGGACCGCCGCGTTCCTGGAATTCTCCAAGCTGGACGGCAACGACCTGTCGACGCCGGTGCCGTCGATCGGCTTCAAGGGGCTCCAGCCCGGCGACCGCTGGTGCCTCTGCGCCCCGCGCTGGCAGGAAGCGTTGGAGAACGACGCCGCGCCCCGCGTCGTGCTGCGCGCCACCCATCAGGAGGCGTTGGATTATTGCGCGCTGGAAGACCTGAAGCGCTTCGCCATAGACCTCTCCTGAGGCGATAGGGCGTCACACCCCTGTAGTTCGTCGATCAAAACACGCCGTTCGTCGGTGGCCTTTGGCGTTGGTGGAATAGTATCCGCACCTGGTCGACCCCGGCGCGACAGGGCCAAAGCGCCCGCATAATTTCCCCTTACCGGCACGGGATGAGCAGCCAAACGGGTTGCTCCACGCAACCCCGCGATGCCAGCGAAACTTTCGATGTAAGGGATAAGATCATGCTTGCTCCGACCGTCCGCACCTTCGCTCTCACGACCTCCGCCCTCGCCTTCTTGGCCGCGGCCGCCATCGCCAGCCCCGCCAACGCGGCGGATGCCGACACCCAGACCGCCCTGGTCCATTATCAGGACCTGGATCTCAACACCGCCTCCGGCGAAGCCCGGCTGAAGACCCGCGTCGCCAAAGCCGCCGCCAAGGTCTGCGGCCCGGTCGGCGGACGCACGCTCGCCGATCACGAGCGCTTCGACGCCTGCCGCGACGCCGCGATCGCCGGTGCATCGCCCCAGATGAACGCCGTCATTGCCTCCGTGCGTTCATCCAATCATCGCTATGCGATGACTCACGATGCCATCGCGATGCTCGGCCGCTGACTCCCAGCAGCCCCGGGCACGAATGGGCGGGCGGCCGAAAGGCTTCCCGCCCATTTTGCTTTTGTGGTCACGATCATGAAGAATTTAGCCACGGATGACACAGATTAACGCAGATGAAATCCGCTTCTGCCGCCTTCGGCGGCGGAAAGCCGCGCAGCGAAAATCATGATCTGCGTAAATCTGTGTAATCTGTGGCTAACTTCTTAGATTTATCTGCCGGCCATCGCCCTTGCGTCCGCCAGGTAGGTGCGGCCGATGCGGAGTTCCTTGCCGCCGGTAAGCTGGGCGGTCCAGACGCCCATGCCGTCGTGCTTGAAGCCCGCGATGCAGTCACGGCGGACGATGGTCGAGCGGTGGAGGCGGACGAAAGACGCCGGGTCCAGGCGGCGGGCGAGCTCGGTGATGGTCTGGTGCAGCAGGTAGGAGCGCGGGCCGACATGGAGGCGCATATAGTCGCGCTCGGCCTCGATCAGATCGATCTCGCGGGCAGCGATGCGGATCATCTCGGCGCGGTGCGGCACCCAGAATTCCTGGGTAAAGCTATCGGCCCGGGTGGCTTGGGCCTCCACCGGCGCCGCCCGATGGGCACGCACGCGGGCGACGGCCTTTTCCAGCCGCTCCTGCGCCACGGGTTTCAGCAGATAATCCACCGCCGCCACGTCGAAGGCGGCGACGGCATACTGGTCGAAGGCAGTGACGAAGATGACCGAGGGCACGGGGTCCAGCTTCTCCAGCGCCCGCGCCACCGACATGCCGTCGAGGCCGGGCATGGCGATGTCGAGCAGCAGCAGGTCGGGCTTCAGAGCCTCGGTGAGGCGCAGCGCTGCCGCGCCGTCGGACGCGGTGCCGACCAGGTTCAGCTCCGGCACGCGGGAGCAGAGTATCTGCAGCCGCTCGATCGCCAGCGGTTCGTCATCGACCAGCAGGGTTTTCAGCGGCCCCTTATCCGTCATTATCTGGATCGTTCATGCGCCGGTTTCGGCGTGGAATCTGAGGGGCATCGAGAGCGAAACGCGGAAGCCGCCCTCGGCCCGCGCACCGTAATGGCAGCTGGCGGTGTCGCCGAAGCGGGCGGCCAGCCGGTCGCAGACATTGCGCAGGCCGACGCCGTGGCCCTTCTCGGACGGCAGCAGCGGCGCCTCGGCCTCGGCCTGCCCGTCATCCTCGACCGTCAGCTGAAGACTGCCCTGGAATATGCGGGCGCAGATCGTGACCGTCACCGGACGCGTGCTGCGGGCGACGCCATATTTGATCGCGTTCTCGACCAAAGGCTGCAGCAGCATGCCGGGCACGGCCGCGTTTTCCAGCTCAGGCGGCACGTCCAGCACGACCTTGAGCCGGTCGGGGAAGCGGATGCGCTCGATATCGAGATAGAGCCGCTGCATCCGGATCTCGTCGCTGAGCGGCACGTCCTCGGTCGGGTCGGTGGTGAGCGAGGTGCGGAAGAAATTGGAGAGGTTCATGATCATCCGCTCCGCCTCCTCGCCGCGCTCGCGCAGCACCAGGCTGGAGAGCGAATTCAGCGTGTTGAACAGGAAGTGCGGATTGACCTGATAGCGCAGCGCCCTCAGCTGCGCCGTCTGTGCCTCGGCCTGGTACTGGGCGGCGGCCCGCTCGGCCACCCGGACCCTGGCGGCATAGGACAGCGCGATATACATGATCCCCCAGGCGACGATGAAGAAATACCAGTTCAGCGCCGCATCGATGATCTGATAGAGCTCCGCCGGCTTGCCCCTCATCTTTTCCTCATGCATCTCCCGAAGATCGGAATCGTGAGGGTGAACGACATAGAAGGCGGTGAAATTGACGGTCGAGTAAGCGAAGGAGATCGGCAGCGCGGCGATGAACGTGGCCGTGACCAGCGACCGCATCGACTTGCCCTCGAAGCGCCGCAACACCTGCCACAGCAAGGTGGTGAGCGCGATGCCGACCAGGCTGACCACCATGCGCCGCAGCAGCATGCCGCCCTGGTCCTGCGCGTCCACCGCGGCCATGCGGATGGTGTTGATGACGAAATAGAAGGCCCAAAAGGCGACGATCGTCTTCATCGTCGCGCGGCTGGGCAGATAGGCCCGCGCCGGCCTGGCGGCAAGGCTGGCCTCGCCGCGCGGAGCGGCGGCCGCAAGAGATGACGGGTCGAGCGCTATATTAGCCATCGCCTTTAATAACGTACCCGTTGCCCGCTGAAATCAACCATTCCCGTAGTTTGTCGAAGCTTGGGGGCGGTTGGTCGAAAAGCGGCCGGTTTTACTCCGGCGGGCCGCCGCGCTTGGCGATCAGGCCGCGGCCGGGGTCGTAGCCCCAGACGGCGGCGATCATGAAGACAGCCAGGAAGCCGGCGACCACGCCGGCGGCGAGGCCGTTGAATTTGCCGTACATGGCATAGCGGATCAGCTCGACCGCGTGGGTGAAGGGGTTGGCCGAATAGATGCGGTAGAGCCAGAGGCTGGATTCCTTGACACGCCAGAGCGGGTTCAAGGCCGAGGAGGCGAAGAACATCGGGAAGATTACGAAGTTCATCACCCCAGCGAAATTCTCCAGTTGCTTGATGAAGGAGGAGAGCACGAGCCCGAGCGCGCCCAGCATCAGGCCGGAGAGGATCAGCGCCGGCAGCATCTCGAGATAGCCGAGCGGCGGCGGCGATACATCCCACAGCAACGCGATGGCCAGGAACATATAGACCTGCACCACCGACACGGCGACGCCGGCCAACAGCTTCGACAGCAGCAGGAACCAGCGCGGGAACGGGCTGATCATCAGGGTCTTCATGCTGCCCATCTCCCGGTCGTAGACCATCGAGAGCGAACTCTGCATGCCGTTGAACAGCTGGATCATCGCCACCAGGCCGGGGGCGATATAAACCTCATAAGGGATATAGGTGTCGTAGGGCTCGATGATCGAGAGGCCCAGCGTGAAGCGGAACCCGGCGGCGAAGATGCCGAGCCAGACCAAGGGCCGCACCAGGGCCGACACGAAGCGGCTGCGCTGTCCCATCCAGCGCAGCGCCTCGCGCTGCAGGATGCCCATGAAGGCGCGGTAGTACTGGGCGGCCCTCATTGCGGCTTCCCCTTTCCACCGGGGACCGAACCCACCAGCTTGTCGAAAGCGCCGCGCAAGGTCGTTTCGCCCGTGGCAGCCACCACCTCCGGCGCAACCCCCGAGGCCAGCACCTTGCCCTTATGCAGCACGACGATCTTGGAATTATCGTCCGCCTCGTCGATCAGGTGGGTGGCCCACAGCACCGCCATGCCACGTTCGGCGCACAGCCTGCGGAAGGATCGAGCAGGTCCGCCGCATAGTGCCCGAT
>CAZNNJ010000590.1:0-4173 GCA_964574305.1 uncultured Rhodospirillales bacterium
CTGGGCGCGGGCCTTCTCGAACCGCTCGGAATGGGTGATGCCGCTGCCGGCGGTCATCCAGTTGACCTCGCCCGGATGGATCGCCTGTTCCGACCCCACGCTGTCACGATGCACGATCTCGCCGTCGAATAGATAGGTGACGGTCGACAGGCCGATATGCGGATGCGGCCGCACATCGACCTTCCTGTCGATGCCCTTGGGGAAATCCGCCGGCCCCATATGGTCGAAGAACACGAACGGCCCGACCATCCGCCGCCTGGCGAACGGCAGCACCCGCCCCACCTCGAACCCGCCGAGGTCCTTCCGCCTTTGGTCGATCACCAGCTCGATCATCTGGGTTTCTCCGAATTAAGAATTCAGCCACAGATGGCACAGATTTACACAGATGAAGAATTTTTCCGCTGCGCGGCTTTCCGCCGCCGGAGGCCGTCCCATTCGGATTTAACCTGCGAAAATCTGTGCAATCTGTGGCTGAAATTCCTATCTCTTATCTCTTCCCGAAATTCGCCCTCAGCTCCTCCGGCGTCGTTTCCTGAGAATCCAGGGCCAGCATGGCGTCGATCCTGGTGCCCTCCGGCGCCTTGGGTGTCGCGGTGAAGGTGTGCCCGGTCCACAGCATCAGGACGGCGTCGGAGCGGAAGAACTTCACTTCATGGCCGGGGATCACCTCGTCCAGCATGACGCGGACGGCATTGACCTCCTGGCCCAGCGCCTTGCCCCAGGCGGCGACGGCGTCGAAGAACGCCTTGGGTTCGGCGCCGGCAGTGTTGCTGACAAAGAAGGCGGTCTTGGGCGTGCCGCGCGGATCGACGCCGCGCGCCGGGCCGGAGACCAGACGCTCCTCCGCGTCGAAGCCCTCCGGCCGGGGCGGGGCGTTCATGAAGCGCTTTTCGTCCTCGTCGAATATCTTGGCGATATCCCCGGTCAAGAGGCCCAGCGCCTTCGTGCGGTCCAGGAAGGCCTCCATATAGACGTCGAACGGCACGTCCGCCGGCTCCGACGAATCCAGGTGGTTGCGGACATATTTGTCGAACGGGAAGTACCGGCTGCCCAGCGGCGCATGGTTCTTCTCATAATAATCCTTGAACGCCGCGCGGGTGGTGCCCGGCTTGCGCTGGATCAGCGTCACGACTTTCATGCTCTTCCCCTACTTCGCTTGTCGCCGGCTTTTGCCTTGGCTATGACCAGCCAACCATAAAAGGTTCAAGCACAAAGGGGAACGCGATGGCGGGGCTTTATTTCGAGGAATTTTTCGTCGGCCAGGAATTCCATCACGCGCTGTCGCGCACGGTGACGGAATACGACAACACGATGTTCAGCCTGATGACGATGAACCCCCAGCCGCTCCATATCGACGCCCATTTCGCCGAGGGGACCGAGTGGGGCCAGCGCCTCTTCAACAGCTACTACACGCTGGCCATCCTGGTCGGCATGAGCGTCTATGACACGACCTTGGGCACCACCATCGGCAATCTCGGCATGACCGATGTCCGCTTCCCCAAGCCTGTCTTCCACGGCGACACGCTCACCGCCCACACCAAGGTGGTGTCGTTGCGCGAAAGCAAATCCCGCCCCGACGCCGGGCTGGTGGAGTTCGAGCATACCGCCTTCAAGCAGACCGGCGAGGCGGTGGCGATCTGCCGCCGGACGGGGTTGATGCGGAAGAGGCCGGCGGCTTAGCGCTGAGGTCGCCAGCAGATCGGTTCCTGCAAGCGGAAAACGATGATCCCGGGACTCGACGGCGGTCCCCAGGTTGGCGTCGGCGAACCATTCAGGATGACCGGTCGTGGCCGAAAGCTGGGACCAAGTATCTTGCCGGGCAAATCCTTCGAGAGATCGTTGATGAGCCAGGTCGAATTGGTCTGGTCCTTGGTCGCAGGCAGGAAGTTGCTGTAGCGAAGCTCTGTCGACAGGATGAAGCCGGTGCCCGCTGGAGCGGTGCACATATCGTCGAAAATCTTATCCTGGTCGACCTCGACATAGGGGCGTTTCAGCTCGGCGAGGTCGAACGCGTGGATGTGTAGCGCATCCAGGATTTCGAACCGGTCGATCCCATCGACCGCGTTTGCCTTCTCGATCGCCGCTGAGCGTGTGTCGCGCGCCTTGAGCACATCCGCCGCGTTGGCGGCTGACCGATAGAGCAAGGGCAAGGCGGCGAAGGCCACGATCAACAGGGCGGCCAATGCCCGCGTCGGTTCTGCCATTGCGTTCGCCACAACGCGCCACTGCGCCAGCCGATAGAGCCCGTACCCGGCATAGAGGCACAGGAACGGGTAGAGCTGCATGAAGTTGCGGTGATAGTCCGGCGTGGTGCCGGACATATAGAGGGTGAAGATCAGCGGAAAGGCGAGCAGCAGGATCAGCGGCAGGCGTGCGCCGACTGCCCAGGCCATCAGGCCGGCGCCGATCAGCGCCAGCAGCGTGGTGGCGATACCCAGATTTTCCCCGAACTGGGTCAAGATCAGGATCAGATGCCGAATGCCGGGGCGCGACTGGCTGGGGCCGGGCGCATGGTAGGAGGAGACCGACTGCGCCAGGTCGGTGATGAAGCGCTCGAAGTCGATGAGCGCGAACGGCATCACCGCCAGGAAGGTCGAGGCGGGCACCGCGATCAGCAGCAGCCAGTGCCACCAGCGAACGGCCGGATCCTTTGCGTTGTGCCGCATGACCAGCGCCAACAGCGGCGAGATCAGGATCAGGCCGGAATTGTACTTGGTCGCCGCCGCCAGGCCCACGAAGACCAGGCTGGTCATGAACGCGGTCAGCCCGCCGGTCTCGGCGAAGGTCATCGCCGCCAGGGTGACAGCGGCGACCATGAAGCCCACGGGTACGTCGGTGGTGGTCAGCCCGGACAGGACGATATGGACCGGCACGACCGCCAGCAGCAGCGGCGGAACCAGCGCCGCCGGCCCGGGGGCGATGCGCCGCGCGACGGCATAGGTGAGGGCGACGGTGCCGGCGCCGAACAGGGCCGTCACATAGCGGTCCCACAGATAGAAGCTCGGATGCGAGATCGTCCAATACCAGACCGCAGACCCGTCCGCCGGCGCCGCGATCGTGTCGATCAGATGCAACTGGTCGAAGCCGATCAGCGATTCGCGCGCACCCATCGGCAGCCCCGCCAGCCTGAGGTAATTGGCGGCGTCGACGACGGTGTCGATATAGATCATCAGCGACCCGTAAGCGAAGAAATGCGGGTTCCAGTCGCCGGTCTTCAGGATATTCAGCGCATGCGCCGCGATCTGCGGATCGTCGAAATTATAGACATAGGGCAGGCCGAGATGGGTCTGCACCGCCCTGAGCGCGAAGCCCAGGGCGAGGATCAGAACCAGCAGCGGGCCCGGCCGGCTAGCCAGCCTCGTCGATATCCGCGCAATCGCGGTCAATCCGCTCAATCGTCAGTTCGCCGGATAGAGCTTCATCGCATCGGCGCGCAGCGCCGCGCGCGTGGCGTCGCGGCTGTAATGCATATGGCCGCCCGGATAGACCTTGAGCTGCAGCCGGTTGGCGTCGCCGAAGGCCGGGACATGGTCGATCAGATAGCGGGTGGCGAAATAGGGCGTCACCGTGTCGAACATGCCGTGGCTGATCATCACCTTCATGTGCGAATCCAGCGCCATTGCCTGCTTCAGGTCGCCGACCGCCTCGGGCAGCACCGGGTCGGCGCCGTTCTTGCCGACGCCCCAGTCCCACTTGCTGTTCACGTCATAGCTCAGCACGTGATAGGGCAGGTCGATCCTGTAGCCGAGCGTCATCTGGATATAATCGACGATGGCGCTGGTCACCGGGGCGGTAACCCCTTGCAGGATCGGGTCCTCGAACTGCGGCTGGGCGCTGGCTGGATTGGCGTCGAAGCCCTTGACCGTGCCGTCATAGACGCTGGTCACCTGCCCCTGGTCGCGGTGCTGCTCGCGCGAGAAGGTCTGGAGATCGATCTGGCCGTTCAGCTGCCGCACCAGCTTGGGATCCAGCCCGATCAGCCCGGCCACCTTGTCCGCCATCTTGTCGCGCGCCGCCGGGTCGCTTTTGCCGCGCACCAGGTCCAGGAGATAGTCGCCGGCGGCATACTGCTCGACCGGCTTGAGCTGGTCCAGCGTGACCGGCCCCTTGTTCGCCAACGCCACCGCCGCCATCGTCGGCAGCTTGGCCATGTCGGGCAGCAGCGACCACTCG
>CAZNNJ010000591.1:0-4170 GCA_964574305.1 uncultured Rhodospirillales bacterium
CCAGCTCGTTGACCTTGGTCGGGTTGATGCGCGCGTCGATCGGCCCGGCCATCAGGGTCATGCTGAGCGGCTGGCAGGGATGCTTGTCTTCCGCCATCAGCGCGACCGCGGCCAGCGCCTGGACGCAGGGCTGGCACACCGCGAGCAGATGCCCGCCCGGGCCGATCGTCTCCAGGAACCGGATCACATAGTCGACATAGTCGTCGAAGCCGAACCGGCCCGCTGAAAGGGGCACGTCGCGGGCGTTCTTCCAGTCGGTGATATAGACGTCGTGGTCGCGCGACAGCGTCTCGACCGTGTTGCGCAGCAAGGTGGCAAAGTGGCCGGAGAGCGGCGCCACCACCAGCATCTTCGGCTGGGCAGTGGCGATGTCGTCCTTGGCAAAGCGCAGCAGGTTGCAGAAGGGCAGCGACTGGACCACCTCTTCCCGCACGGCAACTTCGCGATTGCCGACCAGCACCTTGTCTATTCCGTAGGGCGGGCGGGTGTGGATCATCTTGGAGCGTGCCGTCAGCTCCAGCAGGGCGGCGATATCCCGCCACAGGCTCTCGCCACCCAAAGCCCTGAAAATCCTGCCGAAGCCGAGCCCAGCCCTGGCTATCGCCCGGAAGGGCTCGGAAGCATCGGCGTAGGCTTGATAGGCGTGATAGAGCATGCGTGCGCGCGTCCGATCCCTGTGCTGGAAGGCTCCGAAGTGTCTCCATTCGTCGAACGCGAATGTTGTTGGCGAACGCTAGTGCTTTTTATATTGCGCTGCAATATCGTTGCCGAAGATCGTGGGTAAAATTCTATCGATGGAACGAGGAGCGGCCATGTCCCGTCCGGTGCTGACCATTTCCAGCAAGAACTATTCCTCCTGGTCGCTGCGCGGCTGGCTGCTATGCAAGCTGGCGGGGCTGGAGGTGGAAGAGCAGCCGGTGCCGCTGGACGACGCCGCCAACCGCGCCGAGCTGCTGCTGCTGGCGTCATCGGTGCTGGTGCCGCGGCTCAGCCATGACGGGGTCAGCGTCTGGGACACGCTGGCGATCGCCGAATATCTGGCCGAGCTTTATCCCGATGCCGGCATGCTGCCGAAGGACCGGGCGGCGCGGGCCCATTGCCGCTCGATCTCGGGCGAGATCCATTCCGGCTTCCACAATCTGCGCTCGGCCCTGCCGATGAACCTCAAGGCGCACTACAAGGCCTTCAAGATCTTCGCCGGCGCCCAGCCCGACATCGACCGCATCCAATCGATCTGGACCGAGTGCCTGGAAAAATATGGCGGTCCGTTCCTGTTCGGCGCCCCCACCATCGCGGACGCCATGTTCGCCCCGGTCTGCACCCGGTTCCTGACCTATAGCGTCAAGATCAGCGGCCCGGTGAAGGCCTATTGCGACACGATCATGGCCTGGGCCCCGATGCGCGAATGGGTCGACGCCGCCAAGGCCGAGCCGGAGGAGATGGAAGAGCTGGATATGGAGTTTTGAAGAAACTGTGCCGGCTCTTGCCGGCGATAAGTTCAACTTCAACCATATCCCGCGGCCTAACGCGTCCCGCGGCGACAAATATACCAAATATACAGTTGTCAGCCGGGTGATATGGCGCCACGCTTGGCGACAAACGAGAAATAGAAGTCGACAGGAGACGCTAATGCCCAGCGCTCGGTCTCAGAGGGGACGCGGCAACTTCATGCCACCGAGGCGGCACGGCGTTTCGGCGGCGACAACACTGGTCTGTCTGCTGGTCCTGAGCGGCGCGGCCCTAGCGCAGGTCCGGCCTACTCAAAGCGGCCCGGTCCAGGGCATCATGGTCGGCGACGTCGTGCAGTTCCGTGGCATCCCCTATGCCGCGCCCCCTGTCGGAAAGCTGCGCTGGCGCGCGCCGGTGGCGCCCCCGGCATGGACTGGAACGCGCGACGCCAGCGCCTACGGCCCGGCCTGCGAACAGCAACTGGCATTCTATCCTGTCAGCGAGGACTGCCTGACGCTGAACATCTTCGCGCCCGCGAAGGCGACTGCCACGAGCAACTTGCCGGTCATGGTCTGGATCCATGGCGGCGGGTTCGTTTTCGGATCGGGGCGGGATTGGGACGGATCGGCGCTGGTCCGGCACGGCGTGATCGTCGTGACCATCAATTACCGCCTCGGCTATTTCGGATTCCTGGCCCATCCGGCGCTGACGGCGATCAGCCGCCGCCACGTCTCGGGCAATTACGGCCTGCTGGATCAGCAGGCCGCCTTCGCCTGGGTCCGCCGCAACATCGCGGGCTTTGGCGGCGCCCCCAAGCGCATCACGATCTTTGGGGAATCCGCCGGCGGGCAGAGCGTGATCGATCAGCTGATCTCACCCGGCGCCGGTCCACTCGCCGCCGCCATCGTCGAGAGCGGATCCTATCTGACCAATCTTCCAACCCTCGCCCAACAGGAGAAAGCGGGACAGGGCGACGCCAAGGCGCTGGGCTGCCCCGGCCCGTATGCAGCCTGCCTCTACCGCCTCAGCGCTTCGGCGCTGAATGTATTCGGTCCGCTCACGACCGTAAGCGACATCTCGCCTGTAGTCGACGGACGGACGATCCCATTGGGACCCGCGCAGGCGTTGGCCGCGGGGAAATTTCAGCACATCCCCGTCATCAACGGCAGCAACCACGATGAGTATCGTTATATGGTCGGCTTTCAGCGCTGGGCGACCAAGTCACCAGCGATGACCGCGCAGCAATATTTCGCGCAAGTGAAGGGGCAATTCGGCGCGAGCGCCGCCGAAGTCCTGAACAGATACACGGTCAAGGATTTCGGCCAGCCCGAATATGCCTATGCCGCCGTCCTGTCGGATTTTATATTCGTCTGCAACACGCATTTGCTGAACGCACAGATGGCGCCCTACACGACCGTCTACGAATATGAGCTAAGAGACCCTCACGCGCCGACCGCCACCGAACCGAAGGTGCCAGGCTTTTCTTTCGGCAGTGCCCACACCACAGACCTGCCTTACCTGTTTCCGGCCTTCAACGTCGCGCTGTTCCACCCGCATGGACCGCCGCCCCTGACGCCCACCCAACGGATGCTGCGAACGGAGATTCAAAGTTTCTGGACCAACTTGGCGCGCGACGGCGCGCCAGCTGGACCGTCAACCGGGCACTGGCTTGCCTTCAATAAATCGTCGGGCGTCAAAGGCCTGTATCCCGATGCCGACCCCATCTCGCAGACTTTTCCGCGCGACCACCATTGCGCCTTTTGGAGCCAGATATTGTTGCCGAAGGCTGGATTGCCGGTGGGGTCGGCGTACTGAGGCCGAAGCCTTTGTTCAGGCCGGCTCCGGCAAGGGCTGATGCTCCAGCATCCGCGCCTTCTTCCAGCCGCCGAAACGGTAATAGAAGAACAGCAGCAGCATCGAGGCGGTCGAGCCAAGCGGGAAGCTCCACCAGATCGCGTCCGCGCCCAGGCTGGGGGTCAGCACCCAGGCGAAGGGTAAGCGGACCAGCCACATGGCGACGAACATGAAGATCAGCGGCGGGATGACTGCCCCAGTGGCCCGAACCACGCTGGACAGCACGAAGGCGACACCGAAGACGATGAACGACCAGGAGGCGAGGAAATGGATATGGCGGGCGATCTCCACCGCCGGGCTGTCGCCCAGGAACAGGGCGAAGGCGCCCCGGTCGATCGCGGTGACGACCAGCACCAGCGTCCCGGTTAGCAACACATTGTAGAGCACGCCGATCGTCGCCGCCCGGCCCACCCGGTCCCAGCGCCGCGCGCCGACATTCTGCGCCGCCATCGACGACACGGCTTGGCCGACCGCCATGGCCGGCATCTGGATATAGCTCCACAGCTGAAAGCAGGCGCCATAGGCCGCGACCGTGAGCGGGCCATAGCGGTTCACCAGGCTCGTCATCACCAGCATCGATGACGACATGACCACCATCTGCAGCCCCATCGGCAGCCCCTTGCCGACCAGGGCCCGCAAGATCTCGCCGTCGAGGCGCAGATAGCCGAACTCGCCCCTGGTGAGCCTCAGCGGGTTCTTGCTGAAATAGAGCCAGGCGATCAGCCCGATCAGCCCGACCCATTGCGAGATCAAGGTCGCCAGCGCCGAGCCGGCGATGCCGAGCGCGGGGAAAGGCCCGATGCCCAGGACCAGCAGGGGGTTGAAGCCGACATCCAGCCGCGCCGAGAAGCCCAGGAAGATGAAGGG
>CAZNNJ010000592.1:0-4152 GCA_964574305.1 uncultured Rhodospirillales bacterium
GCCTGGGCAAGGCCTGCGCGCTGCTGACCGACGGCCGCTTCTCCGGCGGCACCTCTGGCCTCTCCATCGGCCATGTCTCGCCCGAGGCGGCTGAGGGCGGCATGATCGGCCTGGTCGAGCCGGGCGACCGGATCGAGATCGATATCCCCAACCGCGTCATCCGCCTGGCCGTGCCGGAAGAGGAGTTGGCGCGCCGACGCGCTGCGATGGAGTCGCTCGGCAAGGCCGCCTGGAAACCCAAGACCCGCAACCGCAAGGTCTCGACCGCGCTTCGTGCCTACGCGGCGCTGACGACCAGCGCGTCCAAGGGCGCGGTCAGGGTGATCGACTGACCGGCGCCGGGGCATATAAGCGGCCAGCCGAAAGCCGGGCCGCTCTGCCTGGCCGTGAGCGTGCTCCGCCGGCCACGCCCGAGGACATGTGAGTCCCACATCGACGAAGATAGCCTTCCTGCTGCTCGTTGGCGGGACGCTGGTTGGACTGGCCGGCACGGATTTGGTGCTGCCGGCTATTCCGGCCTTGCCCGCGGCGCTGGGCGGCAGTCCCGAGCAGGCTCAGCTCGTGCTGGCTGCATTCACGGGCGGTACGGCTGCCGGCCTGGTTCTGTTCGGCGAGCTCGGCGCCAGGTTCGACCAGCGCCGTCTGCTCGCCGGTTCCCTCTGGGGGTTCGCAGCACTCTCCATCCTGTGCACGCTGGCGTCCTCGCTGGACGTGCTGATTCTGGCGCGGTTCGCCCAAGGTGCGGCCGGCGCCGCCGCGGCCGTCTTCGCGCCGGGAATGCTTCGGCTCCTCTATCGCGACCGGGTGGTCAGCGCCCTGGGGCTTTTCGGAAGCATCGAGGCCCTTGCACCGGCGCTCGCGCCGCTGCTGGGCGCATTGCTGCTGCCGTTCTTCGGCTGGCGCGGGAGCTTCGGCCTGCTGGCGATTTTGGCCGCGCTCCTTGCCCTCCTGGCGATCAGGCTCGAGCATCGCCTTCCAAAGCCGGAGGTGCGTCCCGCCGGCAGCTATTTGACCTTGATGAACAAGAGAGGGTTCGTCGCCCTTGCGCTCTCCCATGCCTGCGCCCTGGCGGCACTGCTGATGATCGTGTTCGCCGCGCCGGCTCTCTTCACGGGCCCGCTGCACGGTTCGCTCGCCGATTTCATCGCGATGCAGATCAGCGGCGTGACGGTATTCATCCTGACCGCCAACCTCGCCGGACGTCTGGTGCATCGATGGGGCGCGCGGCGGATCATCCTTGCCGGCGCTTGGCTGATGCTGATCGGCGTCGTGCTGCTCCTCGGCTATGGCGCGGCGCACGGGCGTTCGGCCGTGACGATTACGGCGATGTTCGTGCTGGTGAATGGGGGGCTCGGCCTTCGGGGGCCACCGGGCTTTCACGCCACGCTGGTGGCGGCCGGCGGCGACGATGCGCGCGGCGCGGCCGCCGCGGTGATCGCGATGCTGGGCGTCACCACCTTGGGGACTGCGATGGTGGCGCCCTTTATCGGGCTGGGCCTCGCAGCCCCGGCCCTGGCCGCAGCGGCGTTCGCAGTGCTGTCTCTGACGCTTGCAACGCTCGCGGCGCGTGACCCGGCGCCGGTAGGAACCTTGTCGGCCGAGGCAGGAACGCCATGACCGGCCTGCCCTCTAGATCCGCTCGTACAGGATCAGCGACCCGTCCCCGGCCTTGAAGTTCAGCCCGACCCAATTGGGCGCGCTGTCGTAATAGGTATCGAGGATGGCATCGCCGGTCAGCGAGAAATGCTGGGCGGGTATCTCTCCACCTGAGGCGAGCGGGATCTCGTCATCCCCCATCGGCGTGATCCTGGGGTGCAGCAGACGCCCGTCCTGAGTGTTGATCCAAGGCCCGTCGAGCTGCCTGCGGTTCCAATGCGTCGCCGGCAGCGCGTCGGGCGGCGCGACATAAGGTTTGGTCTTCGAACCCTCGACCTTGAAGCCCTCCGGAGACCAGCGGCCGGTCGCCCTGTGACGCGTGCCGTCGTCGTTGGTCTCGCTATCGAGCGCCGCCAGCTGCCCGTTCATCCAGACTTCGGTCGCGTGGTGCTTGTAGCGGAACAGCACGATCGGGCCGAGCCCGACCTTGAGCTCGACATCGACCTGGACCTTCAGATTGCCGCCCTGGCCGTCGAAGGTCAGCAGATGCTCGCCGATCTTGTCGCCCTTGCGCATCACATTGAAGCCGAGCGACTTGCCGGGCGGCGTTCCGAGCAGGCTGGACTTCGCCGGGTCGGCCAGCAGCCGCGGAGCATAGAGGAATGCTCCTCCACCGATCAGCAGGTTACGACGGCTGAGACTCACCCAAACAGCCCTCTATCTGCGGCGTTTCAGGCTGGGCGGCCGATGCAATAAAGCCCGACATCGAGGATTCCCGATTCGAAACCGGCTTCGCAATAGGAAAGATAATATTCCCACATATGCTTGAACCGGGTGTCGAAGCCGAAGGTGTGGATCGCCGGCCAGGCATCCTGGAAGCGGCGGTTCCATTCGGCGAGCGTCTGGGCGTAGCTCTTGCCGAAATTCTCCAGCGAGCGGATCTCGAACCCGGCGCGGACGATCTGCTCCCGCATGATCTCCTTCGACGGCAGCATGCCGCCGGGGAAGATATAGCGCTGGATGAAATCGACGCCCTGCTGATAGTTCCGGTAGCGGTCCTCGGAGATGGTGATGACCTGGAGGACCGCGATGCCGTCATCGGTCAGGCGAGCATTCAGCGCATCGAAATAGGTCGGCCAATATTCCTGTCCGACCGCCTCCAGCATTTCGATCGAGACGATCCGGTCGAACTTGCCGGTGACGTCGCGATAGTCCTGCAGGCGGATATCGCCGCGCGCCGTCAGGCCGGCCTTCTCCAGCCGCTCCCGGCTGTAGGCATGCTGCTCGGTCGACAGCGTCAGGCAGGTGATGTCGCCGGCGCCCCGTTCCAGCACACGCTCGGCGAGGCCACCCCAGCCGCAGCCGATCTCCAGCACCTTCTCGTCGCCGGTGAGCGCAAGACGATCCAGCACCAGATCCTGCTTGGCGGTCTGCGCGGCTTCCAGCGACTGGCCCGGCTGGCTATAGAGCGCCGAGGAATAGGTCATGCCGGCATCGAGCCAGCGTGTGTAGAAGTCGTTGCCCAGGTCGTAATGCGAGGCGATGTTGCGCCGGCTGCCGCGCTTGGTGTTGGCTGATCGGGCATGCTTGAAGCGGCGGATCGCGCGGACCAGGAACGACCCGGTGATGTCCGCGTCCAGGTCGTCGACATTCAGCGCCGCCAGATGCAGGAAGGCGGTGAGGTCGGGCGTCGTCCAGTCGCCCTCCATATAGGATTCGGCGAATCCCAGATCGCCCTTCCACAGCAGCCAGCGCACCGGCCGCCAGTTATTGAGGATGATGGTCGCCTCGGGCCCGGGCTCCTTCGCGGTATAGCCGAGGCAATCGCCCGACGGCGTCTGGACGATGATCCGCCCTTTCTGAAGGCGGGCCAGGACCTTGGTCAGGAAGGCATTGGGCGCGCGCTTGAAGGGTGCAGTGGCATCGCCAGCGGTGAAATCGAAAGTGCCGGGTTGCAGCGTCTTTCCATATTCGATCGCTTGGCTCTGGTCGCTCGGCATCGGCAATCCCTAATCCTAGTCCATGACGAAGTTTCAGGCGCTGATTTCACATTGCCCATGCGGTATTTTTGCACATCCGAACGGCTCGGCCCGGCCCGGATTTCAGCAACTCGGCAACGTGGTTTCAGCGGTCCAACTCTATACGGCGCCCTGCCGGGGTTGGATGCCGCTTTGCGGTGCTGACAGAATTGCTTAACCGATTTTTTGCATTATTCCGCAGTGCGAACAACGAATTAATCCTTCGATTCCGAGAAGGTCCGAAACCGCGCCGGCCGCGCATCAAAACGGCTGAAAGATGCCGTGCTTTGGGCTAGGTTTTCACACTATCGACTCCTCCGGCCCGTGCCTTGCTCGAAATCACCGATCTCCATCGCGTCGGGCTTAAACCGCCCACGTTCTCGTTGCCCGACGGCGCCTGCATAGCGGTCCGTGGCCCGTCCGGCGCCGGCAAGAGCCTGCTGATGCGCGCCATCGCCGATCTCGACCCCAATGACGGGCGCGTGACCCTGGACAGCGAGGATCGCGCCGCCATCCCTGCCCCGCTGTGGCGCCGCCG
>CAZNNJ010000593.1:0-4147 GCA_964574305.1 uncultured Rhodospirillales bacterium
TCGGGGATGCCGGCTTCGACCTTGCCCACCAGGTCGGCGCCGACATCGGCGCCCTTGGTGAAGATGCCGCCGCCGAGACGGGCGAAGATCGAGATCAGCGAGGCGCCGAAGGACAGGCCGACCATCGCCTCGAGCAGCTCACGCTGGGGAATGCCGAGGGAGCGCAGGAAGAAAAAGTAGCCGGCGACGCCGAGCAGACCCAGTCCGACCACCAGCATGCCGGTGACGGCGCCGGAGGTGAAGGCGATGGACAGCGCCGGGGCCATGCCCTTGGTCGCGGCTTGCGCGGTGCGCACATTGGCCTGGACCGAGACGTTCATGCCGACGAAGCCGGCGATGCCCGACAGGATGGCGCCGATGACGAAGCCGATGGCCACCAGATAGCCGAGCGTGAAGCCCAGGATGGCGGCGATGACGACGCCGACGATGCCGATGGTGGTATATTGCCGATTGAGGTAGGCCCGGGCGCCGATCTGGATAGCGGTGGCGATTTCCTGCATGCGGGCGTTGCCCGCTTCCTTCGCCATGACCCATCGTCCGGCGACGATGCCGTAAAGCACGGCGACAACCCCGCCGAGGATGATCACATAGTCAAACGCTGTCATTCTGCTCCGTCCCTGTATTGCTCTTTGCGGCCCGCGCGCACCTTGCCGATGCTGCACTACCGCGTTTCGTTCGTCCGAGACGGGATACAGGGCACTTGGGGGGCTGTAAAGCGATACCTCACATTGCCGATAATCGGCTCAACTATGCGTCCAGCCTGCTTTTTTGAGCGTCAGGCGGTTGCCGTCGGCGTCCAGGAAGCGGCCGTCGCCGACCGAATCGGCCCGGTCCATGGAGCCGATCTCGGTGAGGTCGATTCGCGCCGCAGTTGCGGCGGCACGTAATTCGGGAACGGCTTCGGGGGGTGCTGTCAGCAAAACTTCATAATCGTCCCCGCCGCCCAGCACCTGTTCAACCAGACCGGGATCGGCCTCGACGGCCCGCCGGGCCGCTGGCGATAGCGGAATCCGGGAAACCTCAATCCGGCCAACAGCTTGCGATTCCCGGCAAAGATGGCCGAAATCGGCCGCCAGACCGTCCGACACATCGATGGCGGCATGGGCATGGGCGCCGATCGCGGCGGCCAGATGGGTCCGCGGCCTCGGACGGCGGTAACGGTCGACCAAGGCGGCGCGATCGGCCTCGCCAACTGCGAGACGCCCCTGCTCAGCCATCAGCCCCAGCGCGGCGTCGCCGATGGTACCGGTCACCAGAACGGCATCGCCGGGCCGCGCCCCGCCGCGCCTGACCATGCGCCCTGCGTCAACAAGACCGAAGGCGGTGATCGACGCCCAGACCGGCCCGTCGGTCGAAACCGAATCGCCGCCGGCAAGCGCGATGCCGTATTCCGCCTGGTCTTCAGCCAACCCGGCGGCGAAGGCCTCGACCCAGCCATCGTCGGCATCGCGGCCGATCGCCAGGGTCAGCGTATAGGCCAGCGGCCGCGCGCCCTTGGCCGCCAGATCGGATAGATTGACCCGAAGCACCTTGCGCGCGACATCGCCCGGCGCATCGGCAGGCAGGAAATGCACCCCGGCGATGATGGCGTCGGTGGTCAGCACCAGTTCCTGGCCGGGCGGCACCGTCAGAACCGCCGCGTCGTCCGCCAGGTTCAGCGCCCCGGGAAATCCGGCCGCCAGCGGCCGGAAGAAGCGCGCGATCCGGCCGAATTCGCCCAGCATCTCAGTTGTTCTTCGGGGTGAAACCCTGCGCCGCGCCGGCCGGAATCTGGCCGCCGCCGGTGACGCCGAACTCGTATGGGCGCAGCGTCCGGGCGATGCGGTCGAGCACGCCATTCATCAGCTGGGGCTCGGCCCCGCCATAGAAGGCGGTGGCGATGCCGACATATTCGGCCAGCAGGATCGCCGCGGGCATCTCGTGGTTACGCAACAGCTCCCAGCTGCCGGCAACCAGGATCATGCGCAGCAGCAGCTCCAGCCGGTCGCGCTCCAGGGGCGGTCTCAGCGCCGCCTCGATCTGGCCGTCGATCTCACCCCGCTCGGCATCGGCGCCGCGTACGATGGCGGTCAGCAGGGTGATGTCGGCGGCGACGAAGGTCTGGCCGTCGACCTCATGGCCGATGCGGAACTCGATGAACTCGGCCAGCGCCTCGGCCGCCGATTTTTCGGTCTGGGCGATCTCGTAGAGCACCTGGACCGCCGCGAGGCGGGCGGCGCTGCGCCTGGCCTTGGCCGAGGATCGCGGCTTGGGCGGCGTCTTCTGCCGTTTGCCGACAAAGACGGTCAACGGTGCCCCAGTTCGCGGCGAAGCGCGATCATCTTGAGGCAGGCGCGCGCGGCCTCGCCGCCCTTGTCCATCTCGCTCACCTTGGCGCGGACCCAGGCCTGCTCCTCGTCTTCGACGGTCAGCACGCCGAAGCCGATGGCCAGCCCATGCTCGACCGCCAGGTTCTGCACGCCGCGGGCGCACTCGTTGCAGACCAGGTCATAATGCGTGGTCTCGCCACGGATGACGCAGCCGAGCACGACATAGCCGTCCCAGTGGCCGCCAAGCGAGAACTTGATCGCCGCCGGAATCTCCAGCGCGCCGGGCACCGAAATCTGCGTCGTCTCGACGCCGGCGGCATCCAGCGCCGCCATCGCGCCCTCGAGCTGGGCGGCGGCGATGCCGGTGTAATAAGGCGCCTCGATCAGGAGGATGCGGAGTTTCTTGTTGCTCATGATTCCAGTTCGGGAATTGGGCGCCGGGAGACGATCTTCAAGCCGTAGCCTTCGAGGCCGACGACGGTCATCGGGTTATTCGACAATAGCACCATTTCGCTGACGCCGAGATCGCGCAGAATCTGGGCACCGATGCCATAGTCGCGCAGCTCATGCCCGCCGTCGGGGGCGACGCCTTCCTCCTTGGCCTTCAGCTTGTCGCTGAGAAAAGTCGGATAGCCTTCGCGGATCAAGACGACGACGCCCCTGCCCTCGCGGCCGATCGCCTCCATCGAGGCATGCAGGTCGCGGCTGCGGCTGGAGGCCATGTCGCCCAGCACGTCGTCAAGGATATTGACCGAATGCATGCGTACCAGCACCGGGCCGGGCGTCGAGACATCGCCCTTCACCAGTGCGATATGCTCGGCATAGGCGACCGTGTTGGCATAGATGAACAGCCGGAAATCGCCGCCGGTGCGGCTGGTGAAGGGCTGCTCCAGGATGCGTTCGACCAGCTTCTCGGTCCGCCGGCGATAGGCGATCAGATCCTCGATCGTGCCGATCTTCAGCCCGTGAAGCTGGGCGAAGGAGATCAGGTCCGGCAGGCGGGCCATGCTGCCGTCGTCGTTCATGATCTCGCAGATCACCGCCGACGGGTTCACGCCCGCCATGCGGGAAATGTCGACCGCGGCCTCGGTATGGCCGGTGCGCACCAGCACGCCGCCGTCGCGGGCGGCCAGCGGGAAGACATGGCCGGGCGTGACGATGTCGCGCGCGGTCGCGTCCGGGTCGATGGCGACCTGGATAGTGTGCGACCGGTCGGCGGCGGAAATGCCGGTGGTGACGCCGTCGCGTGCCTCGATCGACACGGTGAAAGCAGTGCCGTGGCGCGAGGAATTCTGGCGCGCGACCAGCGGCAGGCCCAGCGTCTCGACCCGGTGGCGGTCCAGCGCCAGACAGATAAGGCCGCGGCCAAAGCGGGCCATGAAATTGATCGCCTCTGGCGTCGCATGCTCGGCCGGGATGATGAGGTCGCCCTCGTTCTCGCGGTCCTCATCGTCGATCATGATGAAGATGCGGCCCGCCTTTGCCTCCTCGATCAGCTCGGCGGTGGTCGAGATGGCGCTGTGGTCGTCCTGCCAGGAAAAGCGCTTCGGGTGGGTCTTCATGCCGCCCTCATCAGCTCGGGACGGATGAGCCGGGCGAGATAGCGCGCAACCAGATCGACCTCGAGATTTACTGCTGCACCCGGCTGCAAGGTCCCAAGGCTGGTGACCTCGAGCGTGTGCGGAATCAAATTCACGCCGAAAAATCCTTCTTCTACTTCATTGACGGTCAGCGATACGCCGTCGACCGTGATCGAACCCTTGGGCGCGAGAAATCCCGCAAGCGGGACCGGCAAAGCAAATGTGAAACGGACGCTGGCCCCATCCGGCCCCCGCCCC
>CAZNNJ010000594.1:0-4147 GCA_964574305.1 uncultured Rhodospirillales bacterium
CTGGCGTTTCCCCGAACCGATTGGGAGGGGATCGTCTGGGTCGCGCTCACGCCCCGCATCGTCGATTCGCCGCCCCAGCCCATCCGCCGGGCCATCGCATGGGGCCCGGTCTGGCGAGCGGGGGGTTCAGCATGTGTTCGGCGGATTTCGACAAAGGCGCGTCGAGGTCGATCAGATAGGCCAGCACATCGCCGTCGGGGCGATAGCCGGCGGCCTCGATATGGGCAGCCTCATAGGCGGGGTCGTGACCCATCATCATCATCGGCGGCGTGTCGAACCCGTCGATCAGCAGGCCGGTCTCTTCGTTGATCGACAGGGTGAAGGGGCCCTGGACGCGGTGAACGCCGCGGCTCAGCAGGAATTCCTCAGCTGTCTTGAACAGGGTGGTGAACACCTCCGGGTCGTCGAGCGCGCTCAAGGCGCCGAACTGGCCGTACGCAGGGCTGCCCTCTTTCTGGGCCAGAGGATCGATCTGGGCGCTGATCCGGCCGATGTCGCGGCCATCGCGCCGGGCGATCCAAAACCGGACCTCGGAGCGGCGGACAAGCTCGTTCTTCGCCGGGTCGAACGACTCCTCACGCTCCGAGATCAGCGGCGGAACGAAGCTTTTGTCGTGTTCGTGGACCAGGAAAGGGACGCGGATGAAGCGCTTCATCGTCGCCTTGTCGGTCACCGGCAGGATTTCGACGGTCATGATCCTGACCGCCTTCGCCCCGTCCACAAGTCGGTGGCGGCGGCCTGGCCCGCATCCTCTTCGCCGGCCCCCTTTTCGTTGGCGGGGGGCGCCCGGTCGCGCGGTGGCGCCCCGGTCAGCTGGGCAACATGGGGATAGCGCATGGCTTCGGCCCGGTCGTAGCCCAGGTTGAACACCGTCGGGCTGCGCGGCACGTCGCGCGCGGCGTCGTACCAGGTGCCGAACAGCCGGTCGGGCAGGAAGCTCATGATGCCGTAATTGCCCTGCTCGTTGTGGAAATGGTGCGCCAGGTGCCAGCGTTTGACCCGCTTCAGGAATTCGCTCTTCGGCTTGTAGTTCAGGTGCTGGACGCAATGGCCGAACTCGTAGACGCAGGTGGTGATCAGCCCGACGCTGAGCGCGCTCGCCGCGCCGGCCGCGCCGCCCAGCAGCCAGCCCACCGGCAGCGTCACCGCAGCGACCGTCGGCAGGGTGGTCCACAAGGCCCCGAACAGCACCTCCAGCCGGTGCGGATCCTGGTGATGATCGAAATGGATACGTTTCCATGTCCCCGCCGCCCACGGCAGCTTGTACAGCGACCGGCTGTGCAGGATGAAACGATGGATCAGGTACCAGGCGAAAGGATAGACGAAAACCGCCGCGATGCCGCCGATCGCGGCGGGGATCCAGCCGGTCGACACGCGAACGGCGACAGCCGCGCTTATCGCGGCGATGACCAGATAAACGTCGATTGCGTAATAGGTCGCATAGGCGATCGCCAGATCCCGGAAAGACATCTTGCCGAGATCATAGCTGCGCCCGGTCGACAGCCGCCCGGTCGATAGCTTCGATGCGGCCCCGTCCTTACGCTGGACCGGGGTCATTCGGCGGCCGGCATCGCGATTCGAGTGGCATTCTCGCTCAGCACGCCCAGCCTGGCCCCGGTCTCGGCGATGATCGACACGGCCCGGTCGATCTGCGCCTCGGTATGGGCGGCGCTGACGCTGGAGCGGATCAGCGACAGGCTGGACGGGGTGGCGGGCGGCAAGGCCAGGTTCAGATAGACGCCGTTCGCGATCAGCGCGTTCCAGAAACCGATCGCCAACTCACGGTCGGCGATCCTGATGGCGCAGACCGGATTGGCTTCCGCCCCGATATCGAAGCCGGCCTGGGCCAGGCCATGATGCAGGCGCCTTGCGTTCGCCTGGACGCGCGCGCCGAGCAGGTCGTCGGTGGCGATCCGGTTGAGCGATGCCGTGACCGACGCGACGATCGCCGGCGGCAGGGACGCCGTGAACATGTAGGGGCGGCAGACGACGCGCAGCAGGTCGAAATCCGGCAGATCGGAGACGGCGAAGCCGCCGATCGCACCCAGGCTCTTGCTAAAGGTGCCGACGATGAAATCGACATCGGCCTCGACGCCCTGGGCCTCGGCCAGTCCTCGGCCCTTTTTGCCCATCACGCCCATCGAATGGGCCTCGTCGACGATCAGATAGGCGCCCGTCTCCCGCTTCACCGCCGCGATCTCGCGCAGCGGCGCGGTGTCGCCCAGCATGCTGAACAGCCCCTCGGTGACGATGATCCGGCTGCCGGGCAGGCCCTCCAGCCGGCGCAGCCGGCGCGCCAGGTCCTGCGGGTCGTTGTGCCGAAAGCGGATGATTTCCGCCGCGGAGAGCTTGCAGGCGTCATAGATCGAGGCATGGCTGTCGGCGTCGATCAGCAAATGATCGCCCCGCCCTGCCAGGGTCGAGATCAGGCCGAGATTGGCCTGGTATCCGGTGGTGAAGACCATCGCGCTCTGCCGCCCATAGAATTCGGCGATTTGCCGTTCCAGCGTGGCGTGGCCGGAATAGGTGCCGTTGGCGATGCGCGAGCCTGTCGTTCCGGTGCCGGCCTCGCGGATCGCGTCGACGCTCGCCTCGATCGCTGTCGGATCGAATGTCAGGCCGAGATAGTTATTGGTTCCGAAGAGCAGGATCGGGCGGCCGTCGAGGATGGCTTCGGTCGGCGACAGGATCTCGTCGAAACGGATGCCGAACGGGTCGCGGCCGGCGGACGTCAGTGCTTTGAACGCACTTCGGACGTCATCGAATTTCGAAAAAATCGACATCAAACCTTATCTTTCACCAGCGCTTCGACGGCGCGTGTTAGGTCCTCTACCGTCTCGACCTCCGCGATTCTGTCGAGCGGAATCGAAATGTCGAAATGGTCTTCTATGTCCATGACAAAGTCCATGACAGCGACCGAATCGAGGCCCAGATCGCGCGCAATCTTGGCTTTGGGCGATATCTGGGCGCCCGCTGGAATGCGCGACTCCAGAACGCTGACGATTTCCGCCTCGATATTGTCATATTGATTTGCCAAAATGCTTCTGCCCATTTTGTCCAAATGCTTGCTGAACCGCCTTCATTGCCGCCAATACCGAAAAAAAGCAAATTTTCTGGGGGAAAACTTCCCGCGTCTTTGCGCTTTCCGGCAAACCTGAACAAACCCGCGCCGTAACGTACCGCCGGTTCCCTCATTTCGGGAGCCAGCCCCGCTCCCGGTACCATGTCACTGTGTCGCGGAACCCCTCGCTGAGCCCGATTCGCGGCTGCCACAGTTCCGGCGGCGGCTGCCGCTCGGCCGCGGACCCCCAGTCGCCGTGAAGAATCTCCCGCGCCTTCCCCGGCGTCAGCATGGGCGTCCGGCCGACGAGATGAGCCGTCAGCATGTTCACGGTGGCCGCGGCGCGCACCGCCACGGCCGGCAGGGGCAGCTTGAAGAGCCTGGTTCCGACCGCCTTTTCCGTCGCGCCGGCGATCTCGTCCCAGACATAGCCGTCGACACGCCGGTCCGTGAGCTCGAAGATCCGGCCCGATGCGGGAACCCCGCACAGGCTCGCGACCGCACGGGCGGCGTCGGCGGCATGGATCAGGGCGACATGGCCCCGGCGCGGGCCGGCCATGGGAAAGATCCCGCGGACCGCGCTTTGGAAGATCGTCAGCGTCTCCCGGTCCCAGGGGCCATAGACCGCGCAGGGACGGACCACCGACCATCCGCCGCGGCCGAGCGCCGACAGCGCCGTCTCGCTCTCGCGCTTGGTGTCGGCATAGGCCGACAGGCCCGGTTCGCGCGCCACCATGGACGAGACGAGGATCAGATGCCCGGGCGCGCGGCGGTCGTTCAGGGCGGCGACGAGGTTTGCCGTACCGCCGACATTGACCGTTCGGAACGCGGCCCGATTGGGCGCCTTGATCAGTCCGGCCGCGTGAATGACCGCGTCCGCGCCATCGACCAGCCTGTCCAGGGCCGGCCTGTCGGCGAGGCCTCCCACCACGGTCTCGAACTCTTGCCCGCCGAGTTGCGGATGGTTCCCGGCGCAGCGGGCCAGGATGCGCACCCGCCAGCCGGCGGCGATCAGCGCGTCGACGATATACCCCCCCAGGCACCCCGTTGCCCCGGGGCCTGCCCCCAACCGGGTCGCCCCCCGCC
>CAZNNJ010000595.1:0-4147 GCA_964574305.1 uncultured Rhodospirillales bacterium
CCGGCGTCGATCATTTCCGCAGCCCGCTCGAATTCGGCGAGGCCGATATGGCCGATCCGCGGGTCGATCGCGACATCCGGCGGCTCTCCCGCCAGGCGCGAGCGGGCGATGCGGTCCTGCAGAATATTCAGCGAGGAGAACATCACCCCGAACATTGACGGACGATCCGCCTCGCGGTTGAAAAAACGCTTGAGGAAGGGTGTGCGACGCGCCTTTTTCGCGGTTTCATGCTCTTGGTCCAGCAAGTCGAAACCGGCCACCGTCTGGATATTGGCGCCTGGCTTGCGCGCCGCGCCGATGATGTCGGCGTTGAGATTGACCGCGATGGTCATCTGCGCGCCCATCGCCAGGGCGGCCGAAACCGGCACCGGATTGACCAGCGCGCCGTCGATCAGCCAGCGATGATCGCACAAGGTCGGAGCGAAGATGCCTGGCAGGGAGAAGGAGGCGCGCAACGCCTCGACCAGCGGCCCCTGGCGCAGCCAGACCTCGTGGCCCGTGGCCAGGTCGGCGGCGATAGCGACGAAGGGACGGTCCAGATCCTCGATGTCCAAGCCGCCCAGATGCTCTTCCAGGGTTGCCACCAGACGGCTGCCATTGATCAGCCCGCCCGAATTCACCCGGAAGTCGAGATAGGAGAGGAGGCGGAAGCGGGTCAGCGAGCGCGCCCAGTTCTCCATTACGTCCAGCTTGCCGGCCAGATAGGCGGCGCCGACCACCGCGCCGATCGAGGTGCCGACGACGATGTCCGGCACGATGCCGTGCTTCTCCAGCGCGCGCAGGACGCCGATATGGGCGAAACCGCGCGCCACGCCGCCGCCCAGGGCCAGTCCGATCTTGGGGTGCCAGGGTGCATCGCTGTCAGAGGCCATCGAGAGAATCCGTCGGTTTTTGTGCGCAGGGCAGCACTATGCTAGACACTTCGGGCCGATGCCAGCCGATGAAATCGTGAGCAACGCCGACTCCCAGAGCCATTCGCTTACCCTGCTGAAACGCCTGCTGCGCACCTATCTTGCGCCGCATCGGGGTCAGCTGGCGGTCGCCGTCGTGCTGATGCTGGTGGCCTCGATCACCACCTCGGGCAAGGCGGTGCTGATCCGCTATATCTTCGACGAGATCTTCGCCAAGAGGCAGGCGGAGTGGATCCTGCCGCTGGCCGGAGTCGTCTTCATCGTCTTTCTGCTGGGCGGGTTTGCCGCCTACGGCTCCTCGATCATCCTGAACCGGATCGGGCAGGGGGTGGTCACCGACATCCAGCGCGACAGCCTCGCTCACCTGATCGACGCCGACCTTGCCTTCTTCCATGAGCATCCGGCGGGCGAGCTGATCTCGCGGCTGACCAACGATGTCGAGGAGATGCGCTACGCCATCGTCGAATCGATGACCAATTCGGGCACCAATACGCTCAGGCTGATCGGGCTGATCGGCATCATGTTCTGGATGGACTGGCGGCTGTCGGTGTTCAGCGTCATCGTCTTCCCGCTGGCCGGCATCTGGGTCGGGCGCCGCGGCAAGCGGATGCGGCGCGTGTCGAACTCGACCCAGGTCGAGCGCGGCCAGTTCGCCCACCTCCTGAACCAGACCTTCCAGAATGTCCGCCACATCAAAGCCTACGGCATGGAGGGCTATGAGAAGCGGCGGGTCGGCGACACGATCCAGCGCCTGTTCATGCTGTCGCACAAAGGCTTCCGTATCTCAGCGATCTCCGAGCCGGTCAACGAACTGCTGGGCGCGATCCCGGTCTGCGGCCTCATCATCTATGGCGGCAGCGAAGTGATCGCCGGGCGGACCACGACCGGCGCGCTGATGGCCTTCATCTTTGCCTTCCTGTCGGCTTATGAGCCGATCAAGCGGCTGGCCAAGACCAGCGCGGTGATGCAGCGCGGCCTGTCGGCGGCCGACCGGCTGTTCCGCGTGCTGGACATGCCGCCGGCGATCCGCGACCGGCTGGGCGCGACAGACCTGGTCATCGAAAATCCGACGATCCGGCTGGACAATGTCCGTTTCTCTTATCGTACGGGGAAGCCGGCGCTGGAGGGCGTGACCATCGATGTGCCCGCCGGCAAGACGGTGGCGCTGGTCGGTCCGTCGGGTGCTGGTAAGTCCACGGTGCTGAGCCTGATCCCGCGCTTTTACGATGCGGACCCGGACGGCGGGGCAGTGCTGATCGACGGGCAGGATGTCCGTGGCGTAACGCTCAAGAGCCTGCGCGGCTAGATTGCCCTGGTCAGCCAGGAGGTGGCGCTGTTCGACGACACGATCCGGGCCAACATCGCCTATGGCAGGCCGGGCGCCAGCGAAGCCGAGATCGTTGCGGCGGCTGAAGGGGCCGCGGCAGCAGGTTTCATTCAGGCGCTGCCCGAAGGCTACGAAACGCGCGTCGGCGAGAACGGCGTCAAGCTCTCCGGCGGCCAGCGCCAGCGCATCGCCATCGCCCGCGCCTTGCTGCGCGGCGCCCCGATCCTGCTGCTGGACGAGGCGACATCCTCGCTCGATGCCGAATCCGAACGGGTGGTGCAGGAGGCTCTCTCCGTGCTGGGCCAGGGCCGTACCGTGCTCGTCATCGCCCATCGCCTGTCGACCGTGGTCGGCGCCGATTTGATCTATGTGCTGGACAAGGGCCGCGTGGTCGAAACCGGCACCCATGCCGAGCTGATGCGGTCCGGCGGCCTCTATAGCCGCCTCTACGGCATGCAGGCGGCGGAGCGCGAGATGGGCGAGGTCGTGCCGTTCCCGGTGGCGGGCGGCTAGGCCCTAGACAACCCGCCGGAGCGAGATGCCGAGGCGGCGCTGCAGCGCCTCGAGGCTTTCCACGAGCAGGTTGATCGGGGCGTCGAAGGCCGAGCTGCAGGCGGCGACCGCGAATTGTCCGGAGGCTTGGTCGATGATCTCGGCGATGGCGGCTTCGATCACAGGATCGATTCGCCCCGGGATCAGCTCGTTGACCGGCCGGGGCGGCTCGGGGGCGACGATATCGTTCCAGCCGGCCTTCCACATCGTTTGGGCGAAGCGTTCGTTGGTCTCGCGATAGCGTTCGTCCAGTGCCGCACGCAGCTCGGGCCCGACGCCGTTGAACTTGACCCGGTCATAGCCGCGCGCCCATGCCAGCCGCTGGACGACGCGCATCATATCGCGCGGCGGAACGTTGAGCTGTGCGTGCGCCCGCATGGCGCGCAGCCTGCGCGAGACCTCGACCGCGACCGGTCCCGGGCTGCGATTCTCGATCCGCCGAACGTCGCGCTGTGCGAGCAGCGGCGCGACGCGCCAGCGCAGGCCCAGTGTGGACAGGATCCGGACCATGAGCTCAGCCTTTGAGAACAGCCGATTCCTGACAGGAACCGCCCGGACCCGGCCCGAGAAAGCATCGATCCAGGGTTCGATCAGCCGGTCATAGGCGAACCGTCCGGAGCCGATATGACACCGCGCGAAATGCGCGAAGCCTTGCCTTTCGCGAATCAGCTGGGTGCGCAGCGTATACATCGAATTCAGAGTCTCGCTCTGCGGCTTGACCACCACGAGCGCTTCGGCGGTGAAGCCGTGCTGGGCGAAAAAACCGTTCAGCAGCTCCGGCACACGAAAACGCGGCTGCTGCTGGATGAAATCCTCATAGGACAGCAGAACGACGTCGCAGTCGCTGCCTGTGAGCGTGCGTGAGAGCGCCTCCAGCAATTCCGTACGCTCCCGCCGGGGCCGCCGCCCGTCGAGCGTTTCGCCGAAATGCTGATGGCTGAGATGCGGCGCACCGCGCGCCGATTCGGGCGTCAGGTCGGGATAAAGGATGCCGGCCTGTTTCAGCTCGCCGCGCGAATGCGCCAGTATATGCTGCAATGTGGTCGAGCCCGTGCGGGGCATTCCGATATGGATGACGGCTCGACGCGCCAAGGACAAATCCCATATCTCCGGTCTCGGCCAACTTCGCCCCGAAAGGATGCCACGATCCGGGCGTTTGGCAATGTTATATCGATAGAAAACGTTTGGCGGCGGCGGTTCATGCGCCCAGCGGCGCAATCTCCGGCCCCGTCGGAGGCTCCAGGCTGCGGGCGGCGGGCCGCTGCCCGTCTCCCGGCTTTTCCTTGCTGCGCGCGCAATAGGCGATGAACTCGGCGGGAGGCATGGGCCGGGCAAAGAACCAGCCCTGGCCGAAATC
>CAZNNJ010000596.1:0-4146 GCA_964574305.1 uncultured Rhodospirillales bacterium
CCGGTCGGTGTGCAGCTGGGCTCTGGCCCTGGCTTGGTAAGCCGCGCGCCAATGCCGCCGGAAAAGTTGAACCTGGAGGAGGTGAAGGCGTCGCCGGTCGCACGCTTGCCCTGGATCTGCACCGTCCAGACCGCGCCCGAACCCTCGGCCAGCACCCGGTCGGGGATGACCTGGTGCAGCGCCTTCAGGATCGGCATCGGCACGAACATGCCGACGACATGGCGGGCATTGAGCGGCGAGGGATAGGCGGCGTTGACGATGGAACCTTCGGGCGCCGTCACCCTGATCGGCGCCAGCGAGCCGTGATTGTTCGGCAGCTCCGGGTTGAGGCAGCTGCGGATGGCGAAGGTCGAATAGGCGTGGGTGTAGTTCATCACCACGTTGATGCCGATCGGGCTGGCGCCCGAGCTGCCGGTGAAGTCGATGGTGATGTCACCGGCGACATTGTCGATCGTCACCGCCGCCTTAAGCTCGATGACGGTGCCGCCTGGGACGTCGAACCGGCTCTCGCCATGCCAGGTGCCGGCGGGCAGCGCCCGGATCGCCTGGCGGGTAGCGTTCTCGGACCGGGCGATGATCTCTTCGGCCAGGGTCTCGATATCGTCGATCCCCTCGCGGTCGCAGAGCGCGTTCAGCCGCTCGCCACCGGCCCGGCCGCTCGACACCTGGGCGGCGAGATCGCCGAACACATGGTCGGGCGTGCGCACATTGTGGCGGATGATGTCGTGCAGCAGGGCGTTGGGCTCGCCCGCCTCATAAAGCTTGGAGGGCGGAATCCACAGGCCTTCCTCATGCACGTCGCGGGCGCCGGCGCCGATGCCGTAGCCGCCGATATCGGTGTGGTGGATGGTCGAGCCGACGAAGCCGATCAGCCGTTCGCCCCGGAAGATCGGCGAGAAGACGGTGATGTCGAAGAAATGGCCGGCCGACATCCAGGGGTCGTTGGTGATCACGACGTCGCCCGCCACCAGCTTGCCGTCGAAATGCTTCGCCAGCGCCAGCCCGGCTGAGGCGAGCGAATTGATATGGCCCGGCGTGCCGGTATTGGCCTGCGCCACCATGCGGCCGCGCGTGTCGAACAACCCGCTGGCGAGATCGCCGGCCTCGCGCACGATCGGGCTGAAGGCGATGCGCTGCAGCGCCTTGGCCTGCTCGCTGACGATGCTGATCAGGTTCGACCAGAGGATTTCGAGGGTGATCCCGTCCATCTCAGACACTCCGCTTGGCGATGACGCAGCCGATCGAATCGATTTCCGCGACCCATTTGGGCGGGATCATGATAGTCGTCTCGCGTTCCTCGATGATCGCCGGACCGGCTACGGCCTGGCCGGCGGCGAGGCTCGAACGGTCATAGACGGCGGTCGGCCCTAATTCGGGCCACAGCAGGATCGGGCGATGCGCCTTGGGCTCGCCCGGCTTGCCGGGCAGCGTCTCGGCATTGCCGACCGCGACGTCCGGGCCGCGCACGGTCAGGCGCCAGCTGACGATCTCGATCGGCACGTGCGAGGGGTTGACGCCGTATTGGGCGAAATAGGCCGCCTCGAAGATGCGCCGGATCATCCCGATGTCGCGGCCCTGGCGCGGGTCGCGGTCGAAGCTGATCGTGACCTCGTTCTGCTGCCCGAAATAGCGCAGATCGGCGCCGAAGATCAGGCCGACCGTATCGCGCGGGCAGCCCGCCTCGTCCAGCGCCGCCAGCCCCTCGTCCGTCATGTCGTCGAGCAGGCGGCCGACATCGGCCCAGTCCAGCGCATCGAGCTTGCCCGGCGCGCTGCGCACGAGGTCGAAGCGCACCGAGGTGACCAGGGTGCCGAAGGCCGACAGCACGCTGGCATGCGGAGGGAAGATCACCGAGGTGCTTTCCAGCAGCGCGCCGACGGCGGCGGCGTGGACCGGGCCAGCCCCGCCGAAGGCGAGCAGGGGCAGGCCGCGATGATCGACGCCGCGGTCAGTGGCATGGGCGCGCGCGGCGGCGGCCATCGTCTCGGCGACGACGCGATAGATGCCGGCGGCGGTCTGCGCCATGTCGGTGCCGAGCTTTTCGCCCAGGCGCCGCAGCGCACCCTCCGACGCGGCCTTGTCCAGCCGCATGTCGCCCCCCAAGAAATTGTCGCCGTCCAGCAGCCCGAGCGCCAGGTCGGCATCGGTGACGGTAGGCTCGCTGCCGCCCTGGCCATAGCAGGCCGGGCCTGGCATCGAGCCGGCGCTCCGCGGCCCGACCTTCAGCAGTCCCAGCGAATCCATGCTGGCGATGCTGCCGCCGCCGGCGCCGATCTCGATCATGTCGATCGACGGGATGGTGAGCGGCATGCCGCTGCCCTCGCGGAAGCGGTAGATGCGGTCGACCTCGAAGCTGGCGGCGATCAGCGGCTTGCGGTCCTCGATCAGGCAGGCCTTGGCCGTGGTGCCGCCCATGTCGAACGACAGCAAGCGGTCCAGCCCCAGCCGTTCGGCATAATAGGCGGCGGCCAGCGCGCCGGCGGCCGGCCCGCTCTCGATCATGCGCACCGGATTGCGGCCGGCGATCTCGGACCCGATGATCCCGCCGGAGCTCAGCATGATCAGCGGTGTATTGGGCACCTGCCGGTCGGCGAGGCGAAGGGTCAGGCCGCGCAGATAAGGCTCGGTGATCGGCGCGGTATAGGCGTTGATGGCGGTGGTCGAGGTGCGCGGATATTCGCGAATCTGCGGCGACACGCTGGAGGAGAGGGAGAGATAGAGGTCAGGCGCCACCCGGCGCAGGACCCCGGCCACCGCCTGCTCGTTGGCCGGGTTGCGGAAGCCGTTGATCAGGCAGATCGCCACCGACACCACGCCCTTGGCGCGCATGTCGGCCGCCACCGCCTCGATCTCGGCCGTGTCGATGCCCTTCACCACGCTGCCGTCGGCCAGGATGCGCTCGTCGATCTCGAAGGTCAGCGCGCGCGGGATCAGCGGCTCGGCGAATTCGATCTGCGGGTCGTACATCTCATAGCGATGCTCGTGCCGGATCGACAGCACGTCGCCGAAGCCCTTGGTGGCGATCAGCGCGGTCGGCGATCCCTTGCGCTCGATCAGCGCGTTGGTGACCACCGTGGTCGCATGGACGATGACCCCGTCCAGCTGGTGCGAGGCGACACCGGCCTTGTCCAGCACTTGGTCGACGCCCCGGAAGAAGCCCTCCAGCAGGTCGTGATGGGTGGTCAGCGTCTTGTCTGTGGTCAATGCGCCATCGCCGCCACGCAGGACCACATCGGTGAAGGTGCCGCCGATATCGACGGCGAGGGAGAATGTCATAATGCGCTCGCTTTCCATCCCAGCCTGCGGGATGCCTCTGATGCCGCGCCGACGACCTGGGCAAGCTGCCGGGCCGCGGGCTGGGCGTCGATGAACTGGGTGGCGCCGACGATCGCGATCGAGCCGCGCCATTCGCCCCGATAATCGAAGATCGGCGAGGCCAGCGCATTGACGCCGAGCAGCAGCCGGTCCGCCGCCGTCGCCCAGCGCCGCTGCCGCACCGTCTCGATCTCGGCCTTCAGCTTGGCCGGATCGGTGACGGTCGCTGCCGTCCAGGCCTTCAGCGGCTGGGACAGCACGCCGTCCAGCAGCTGCGGCGGGCCGAAGGCCAGTGCGACCAGCCCGTGCGCGGAGGCATGGAAATCGAGCGTCGAGCCCGGCCTCACGCCGAACTCGACCAGGGTCTTGCCTTGCAGCAGCTCCAGCACGACGACCCTGCCTTCGACGAGCGCGGAGATCGTGACCGTCTGCCCGGTCTCGTCGCGCAGCCGCCCCATCTCGGAGCGCGTGGCGCTGACCACATCGAATCGGTCCCGCACCGCCTCGCCCAGCGCCAGCAGCTTGATGCCGATCTCATAACGCTCGGTCTCGGGGTCCTGCAGGACATAGCCGTGCTGCATCAGCGCCCGCAGATGGCGATGGATGCGCGCCTTCGAGATTCCCATGTCGCGGGCGATGTCCGACATGGCCCGCGACCGGGCAGAACCCGCCAGCAGCTCGATCAGGCTCAGCACCAGATCGACCGAGGCAAGGCCGCTATCCTCTGGGATAACTTCGGCAACGGTCAGGGCAGGTCTCCAAGCTTGTTCCGCTGAACGGAACAGCGTTTCGAATTTCTGCTTGAAGTTCCCACCGCACCGATGCACTGTC
>CAZNNJ010000597.1:0-3659 GCA_964574305.1 uncultured Rhodospirillales bacterium
CGTCAAGAAGCTGCCAGCCCTCTCGCCGCTGCCCCCCGAGCCCGCGAAATACCGCCTTTTCGCCGCGGTCCCCCGTGTGATCCAACAGTTCCCCCGGGCGCCGGTGGTTACCCTCCATTGTCTGACCCGTCTGGGCCTCCGAATAATCGGGTCCCAATTCTCTTGAGAGCTGGCCCGCGGCCTGACTGAGTTCCCGCCGCCGCAAATTCCCCAACATGTTCGCTCGGTAGATGGTCCGGTCCTGCTCCTCGCGCGCGAGGCCTTGCTCAATCAGCCACTGGCGCCGACGGTCCAGCGCCTCTCGCGCCTCGCGGCCGAACCCGGAATCGCGGAGCGGCACAGGCACGTCAGCGGTCAATTCGCGATCGAGCCAGGTCGCCCCTTCTGCCTCAACCAGCCGCGCCAGCGGCAATTGGGAAAGTGGTTGCACGGCGACCGGCGCTTCCCTAGCCATCTTACGCTCATGAGCGGTGGCGCGTTCGATGTGATCTGGTGCGATGATCCATGTCCCATCGGTTTCGCGTTCGACGCCCCCCGAAAGCCGCCGAATCGCCTCAAGCCGACGTACATGAGCATCCGCATAACTCTCGCTTGCGGTCGGATCATGCCGAAGGTGCAGATCGACGGAATATCGGCCGTCATTGACTGTGGCGACCTCAGCGACCGTACGATCGACCGTTCGAGCCTCGACTGGCTTCGGTTCTATTGCGACGATACCGCCGTTCGGGATCGGGGCCGTTTCCTCCCCTTTGCCAATATCGATGTAATGGCTGCGGCCATCGACACCGTCGATGATCAGGTAGTGCCGGTCGTTGAGCTCGTCCGCGAGACCACGGGCAACAACTCGGCCCGTGATCGTGGTGCCGGCAGATGCGGCCGGATCGAAAATGACATAATCGCCTGGAGCCCTGGTAAGGCCCTTCTCCGAGAACTCGCGCTGCATCGTTCGGATAATGTCGCCGCGCTCGCCCATTCGGCGGAGCGTATCCTCTAGTCCGTCGGTCAACCGCCAACGCCCAGGCCCGACCTCTTCAGCCAGGCCGAGAGCCTTTAGCTTCTGCAAGCGCCCGGCCCGCACCGATTGCTGGAACGGATCGCGGTCCGCCGCCGCGACCTCTCGATCGCCATTCATGTCGCGCAGCAGCCGCTTGTCGATGTTGGTCAAACGCTCTTGCCCGGTTTCGCTTCGGAGCCGGTTTTCGATTTCGAGATCGGTACGCGGTCCGAGATCGATCGCCACGAGTTCGGCGGCCCGCTCGCGCATTCCGCTGGTCAGATACTCACGGGCGATGATCAGATCGCGCCCACGATCGGTCTTTCCGCGCACCATGATGTGGGTATGTGGATGTCCGGTGTTGAAGTGATCGACGGCCACCCAATCGAGCTTGGTGCCGAGGTCCTGTTCGACCTGTACCATGAGCCGGCGTGTCAGCGGTTTCAAATCCTCATACTCGGCACCGTCCTCCGCCGACACAATGAAGCGGAACTGATGCCGATCGCCCCCGCCCCTTGCGATGAACGCTTTGCCATCGGCGCGGTCTTGATCGGCGGAATAAAGCTGGCCGGGTTGGCCGTCCCGGGTAACGCCATCCCGCTGGATGTAACGCAGATGGGCCAGGGCACCCTTTTGCCCGTTGCCGGCGAGCTTGATGCTCCGCGCTTTGACTACGACCCGACGACCGCGATAAGCCGCGTACCGATCGCGCGACGACAGAAGCCGACCGACACTCGCGCCACGACCGATCTGGCTACCATGAAACTTGCTCGCGCCGCCGCCGCGCCGGCCGCCTGCCAATGCGGCCGCGCGAAGGACACGTTGCAGATATTTCCGTCCGCGCGCTCCGGAGGGCGATCGGATCTTGCCGAGCCTGGGTTCAAACTCGTCGTCTTTGGCCATGCTGGGGAGCGTCCTGCGGTGGTGACCACTAGTCAGATGGCAATGGAGCTCCGCTCTTAAATGCCTCCACCTATACCAGCTCTATCAATAGCTTACAGCGTCTTGCCTCCAACCACCGTGAGCTTATCTCCAAGAAAAAAGATGTGCAGACCACCACTTAGCTGTCTCGTAGAGACAGCCTTTAATCTTGCATTACTAATCGGGCCCTCACAGTCAAGTAATTTCATACGTTTTTCTGCGACCTCATACTCCTCCTTCCCGTCTGCACTCTGGACAGACTCCGAGCATGTCGCGCTTCGGGGCGCATTCTCAAGGCGGGGTCCATGCGTTACTACGTGTTCGGCACAAGGCCGTCACATGCTCTCGTTCAGGTCATCAACAGGGCGGTCCAAGCACTCATGGCGCTCTCGTTCCCGAAGGACGGCAGCAGGCAAGATGGCGGACTTATCCCTGTTTCGCGGCCCCGCCAGGGGACGCGTCCCGCGCGCGCCGGGACTCTAAAACTCTCCGATCAGCTCTTGTTCAGATCGCGCCGATCATGCATTCGCCGGTGTCAGTTTGACCTTTTCGGTGATCTTGGCGCCGGCGGTCCATTGGAACTCCGTGCCGTCGATCCACATGCGATGCAGGATCGAGGCGAGCTTGCGCGCGACCGCGACGATCGCGCACATCATGCTGGTCCGCTTGGCGATCCGTATGCCCCAGGCCTTGAGTGCCGACCATCGTTTCGATCGCAAAAGCAGGCTTGCCGCTGCTTCGCAGAGGGCACCTCGGGCGTTGATGTCGCCCATCTTGGTGATGTGGCCGGCGAAGTCGATCGACGTACCGGATTGATGTCGTCGCGGCGTCAGGCCGAAGTGGGCGCCGACCGTCCGCGATCTCGTAAATCGCTGCGGGTTGTCGACCGCCACCTTGAACGACAAGGCGGCGATCGGACCGACGCCCGGCACCATCATGAAGCGGCGGCACAGCGGGTCGTGGAGCACCACCTGCAGCACGATCTTATGCAGCTGGTTGAAGCCTTCCAGAACGGTTTTGCGGACCTCCAGCATGGTCGAGATCATCACGCCGAAGACGTAGTCGCCGCCGTCCAGCAGCTCGCGAACACGGTCGTCGAAGGTCGTTCGGCTCACCTGGCCGACCTTCATTCCGTAGGTCCTTAGCGCGCCGCGGATATGGTTTTCCATATCGACCAGCTTGCGTTTGAGAAGCCGCCGGTTAGCCAACAGCGTGCGCATCCGCTGGTTCTCATCGCTCTTCACGTGAACCGACCGGTACCAACCCATGCGCATCATATGCGCGATCCCGCGCGCGTCGTTCCGGTCGGTTTTATTGCGCATAGCGGACAGAGACACGCGCATATGCCGCGCCTCAACCACGATCGCCGGCAGCCCCGCTGCCGTCAGCTCGCGGTGCAGCCAGATGCCCAGCGATGACGCCTCGATACCGATGCGGCCCAGACGGCCGGCATAGCTTTCCAGGGCCAACCGGATCGCCTCCGGTTCACTCGCGACCTTCGTTTCTCGAACCACTTTTCCGTCGCTGTCGACGATACAGACGCTGGTTTCATCCAGCGATACATCCAGGCCTACGTGCATTTCCATGGTGAGCCTCCCATCGTTGAACGGTGCCGAAACCGTCCCACAAGGCCCTCATTCGCACCACCACGGTCTCACCGGGTAGCCTCGGGCCCGATTACGAGAGCCTTCGCTTCCGACCCGACCGCCCAATAGTCCCTAACCATCCCAATTATGCCCGATCA
>CAZNNJ010000597.1:3669-4146 GCA_964574305.1 uncultured Rhodospirillales bacterium
CCACCCCGACCCCCCAAAGGCCCCAACCATTCCCAATTAGGTCGCACAAGGCTGAACAAACGGCGAAACGGCCAAGCACGCATCAATAAAGCGGGGGCGACGCCGGTGCGCCGCCCCCGCTCGGCACCCTCAATTGGGCGCCAGGAAAGCCGTTTCCGCATCCTCAAGTGCGTCGAAATGCCGAACCTTAGGCATCCAGCGGAGGTGCCGATCGCCATCTAGAACGCATGTCGCCACGAGGTACTGACCACGGAAATATCCGAGGATGGACACCTCTTCGCGCTCCTCGCAATCATCGTAATCGAACGTCTCGATGATCCCGTTCGACCGCTCAGCGATGCGCGACTCCCAGCAGAAGTCGCCCAGTTCAGCATCGATAATGTCGCTCGCGATCACCTCGCAGTCGTCGGGAAACTCCTCGCGGATGGTGTTCAGGAAGAGCGGATAACGATCGAATTCTGCGTGCGGATGGATGGT
>CAZNNJ010000598.1:0-4139 GCA_964574305.1 uncultured Rhodospirillales bacterium
GGGGAGGGGACCAGGGGGGCGCGGTTCCAGTGGTCGGGAACCTGGATGCGGTGGCCCGAGCCGCGCGCCGTCATGCCCCGGCTGGTCTTGGCACCCGGCAGGGCTTCGAGGGGGAGCGCGGCCTGGTCGACGAAGTAGGGCAAGGGCCTGAGCTCGAATCCAGTCGATGCCGGCTCCGCGGCCATGCCTCGGCCTGAAAATAGCATCGACAGCAACAGCGTTGCCGCAATCGGTCCGCGCGCGCGTTTCATTTGCCTCCCCGTACTCTGGATAATGTAACCAGCAGTAGAAATTTATCTGTTTTACGAGAAAAAGAGCGATCCGCTCCAACTCGATTTCGTATATACTCGAAATCATGAGCCTATTCAGAAAAACCGCGCGCCGTTGCGCGATCGCATTCGTAGCCGGCCTGCTGGTGTCGGCGCCTGCCTATGCCGCGACATTCCAAACGCTGGCAAGCGGGCTTCCCAGTTCGATCGAGATCAGCGCGGTGGTCGGCACGACCGCCTATGGCAGCACGCTCTATGGCGGTACGGGCGGGGGCACGCTGTTTTCGGTGACGTCGGCAGGCAAGGTCACCACGTTGCACACATTCGCCGCAGCAACCGAGGGCTCCCAGCCCAACGACATGCTGGCGGTGGACCCGCAAGGCAATGTCTACGGCACCACCCAGAGCGGCGGGAAATACCGTGGCGGGACGATCTACGAATTCACCACCGCCCATGCGCTGAAGGTACTGCATGCCTTCGATGCGTCGACCGGAGACGGCTCAGGGCCGCTGCAGGGCCTGGTGCGCGGCAGCAACGGCGCCCTCTATGGCGCGGCGGCGAGCGGCGCGATCAGCACCAACGGCAGCGTGTTCGAGATCAATCCGGCGGGCGGCTATATCACCCGCTACAGGTTCCTGAGCGAGGGTGACGGGCATTGCCCGTTCTCCGGCGTCGCGGTGGACGGCAAGGGCTCCGTCTACGGCACGGTCGTCGGCCGCGGTTTCGGCGGCGACCCGAACGGCGCGGTCTGGAAACTGTCGATGCACGGCAAGCTGACGCCGATCCATATCTTCGGCGACGGGCAAAATGGACTGCCCGACGGCGAATACCCGGACCAGGCGCCGGTGGTCGACGAGGCGGGCAACGTCTACGGCACCAGCATGATCATGAGCGAGCACAATTATGCCGGCGTGGTCTGGAAGATCGACACGACAGGCAAGTTCACGATCGTTCACCCGTTCACCGGCAAAGCGGACGGGTATGGCCCGAACGGCCCGCTGATCATCAACACCGACGGCAATCTCTACGGCACCACCGCCTCGGGCGGCGGCACCGCCGCCAAGCCGGGCTACGGCACGCTGTTCCGAATCACGCCCGCTGGCGTATTCCGCGCGATCCACACCTTTACCGGTGGCTCAGACGGCAGCGGTCCCACGGGCACTCTGGCCCACGACAGCGAGGGCGCTATCTACGGCGCCACCAGCGCCGGGACGGTTTATAAGATCACGCCGTAGACTTTACCCCGCCAGCTTCACCTTCAACGCCTGGTTGACGAGCGCCGGGTTGGCCTTGCCGCCGCTTTCCTTCATCACCTGGCCGACGAAGAAGCCGAACAATTTGTCCTTGCCGGCGCGGTATTCGGCCAGCTTGTCCTGGTTCTTGGCGATGACGGCGTCGATCACGGCGTCGATGGCGCCGGTGTCGGTCACCTGGCGCAGGCCCTTCTCCTCGACGATCGCGCCCGGGCGTTTGCCGGTGGCGAACATCTCGGCGAAGACGTCCTTGGCGATGCGGCCGGAGATAGTGTTGTCGGCGATCAGGTCGATCAGTTCACCCAGCGCATCGGGCGGGATCGGCGAAGCCTCGATGTCATGCCCGCCCTTGTTGAGGCCGCCCAGCAGTTCGGTGATCAGCCAGTTGGCAGCCACTTTCGGATCACGCTTGCCAGCGAGCACCTTCTCGTAGAACTCGGCACGGGCCTGCTCGGCGACCAGCACGCCGGCATCGTAGGCCGGCAGACCGTATTCGCCGGTGAAGCGCTTTTTCTTGGCGTCGGGCAGTTCGGGCAGTTCAGCCCTCACCCGGCTGATCTGGTCGTCGCTGAGCTCCAGCGGCAGCAGGTCCGGGTCGGGGAAGTAGCGATAGTCGAACGCCTCCTCCTTGCTGCGCATCGAGCGGGTCTCGTTCCTGCGGGGATCCCACAGGCGGGTTTCCTGGGCGATCTTGCCGCCCTCCTCCAGCACATCGACCTGCCGGCGCGCCTCATATTCGATCGCCGCCTGGACGAAGCGGATGGAGTTGACGTTCTTGATCTCGCAGCGCGTGCCGTACTTCTCAGTGCCGGCCCGGCGCATCGACAGGTTGACGTCGCAGCGCATGCTGCCCTCGTCCATATTGCCGTCGCAGGTGCCGAGATAGCGCAGGATGGTGCGCAGCTTGCGCACATAGGCCGCAGCCTCGTCGGCCGAGCGCATGTCGGGCTCGGACACGATCTCCATCAGCGCCTGGCCGGAGCGGTTCAGGTCGACGAAGGTCTTGCTGGCATGCTGGTCATGCAGCGACTTGCCGGCATCCTGTTCCAGATGCAGCCGGGTCACGCCGATCGCCTTGGTCGAACCGTCCGGCAGATCGATCTCGATCTCGCCCTTGCCGACGATCGGATGGGCGTACTGGGAGATCTGATAGCCTTGCGGCAGGTCGGGATAGAAATAGTTCTTCCGCTCGAACACCGACAGCTTGTTGATCTGGGCACCCAAACCGAGGCCGGTCTTGATCGCCTGCTCGACGCAATAGTCGTTCAGCACCGGCAGCATGCCCGGCATGGCGGCGTCCACCAGGCTGACCTGGGTGTTGGGCTCGCCGCCGAAATCGGTCGGCGCGCCTGAGAACATCTTCGAGTTGGCGGTGACCTGGGCATGGACCTCAAGCCCGATCACCATCTCCCACTTGCCGGTAGAACCTTCGATAATCCCGCTCATCCGTCGTTCCAATCAAATCGGCCGATTTCGAATTAACCGCCAAGGCGCCAAGACGCCAAGGTAAGAATTATTATCCACAGATGGACGCAGATTAACGCAGATATTTTTCGCTGCGCGGCTTGCCGCCGCCGAAGGCGGTAACATTCAGACTATCTGCGTTAATCTGCGTCCATCTGTGGATAGAAACTCCTAAAAACTCCTATGCAGCCATGATCTGCGGCACCGCCGTAAATGCCGCCGCTTTTTCCAGCGCCGCCGCGCCGGCGAAGACCGTCTCCTCGTCGAACGGGCGGCCGATGAGCTGAAGACCCAGCGGCAGCCCGCCCGCGTCCAGCCCCGCAGGCACCGAGATGCCGGGCAGGCCGGCCAGCGAGGCCGGGACGGTGAACACGTCATTCAGATACATGGCGATCGGATCGTCCGATTTCTCCCCCAGCGCGAAGGCGGCCGAGGGGGCGGTCGGGGTCAGGATCAGGTCGCAGCTCTTGAACGCATCCGAGAAGTCGCGCGCGATCAGCGCCCGCACCTTCTGCGCCTTGATGTAATAGGCGTCGAAATAGCCGGCCGACAGCACATAGGTGCCGATCAGGATGCGGCGCTTCACCTCCGCCCCGAAGCCCTCGGCGCGGGTCGCCTCATACTGCTCGGTCAGGTCCTTGCCGGGTACGCGCAGGCCGTAGCGCACGCCGTCATAGCGGGCGAGGTTGGACGAACACTCGGCAGGCGCGACGATGTAGTAGGTCGCCAGCGCATACTGCGTGTGCGGCAGGCTGATCTCGACGATCTCGGCCCCGGCATCGCGGAACCACTGCTCGCCCTGACGCCACAGCGCATCGATCTCCCCCGGCATGCCGTCGACCCGGTACTCCTTGGGGATGCCGATCTTGAGGCCTTTCACCGACCGGCCCGTGGCCGCGCGGTAATCCGGCACCGGCATATCGACGCTCGTCGAATCCTGCGGGTCATACCCCGCCATCGAGCCCAGCATGATCGCCGTGTCTTCGACCGTCCGGGCGAAGGCGCCAGCCTGGTCCAGCGAGGAGGCGAAGGCGACGACGCCCCAGCGGGAGCAGCGGCCATAGGTCGGCTTCACGCCGACGATGCCGCAGAAAGCCGCAGGCTGGCGGATCGAACCGCCCGTGTCGGTACCCGTGGCGCCCGGCGCGCCGCG
>CAZNNJ010000599.1:0-4127 GCA_964574305.1 uncultured Rhodospirillales bacterium
GATGATTCCATAGATCGCCATCAGCATCAGGATGAACATCACTTCAGGCCGCCAGAAGAGTTGGAAAATCTTTTCGCGCGACGACATCGGAATATTGACCACGTTTGCCGAAGCCGTTTTGAGCACATGCTCGTGGACCGTTCGCCCATCCAATTGCCGCAGCAGGTCAGGCAAATCTTTGGCGATGATCTCCCCCACCTTGAGTTACCTTCCCTTTTCGGCGGGTATTCCGGCCTTCTTGGCAACGATCGACAAACAGGGCCGCCCGGACGATGCCGGGCTGTCCAAGCCGCTCCGCTCGGCCCATCCGGCGGCGGAAAAGATTCTGAGGGCCGGAATGGCGATCGTCGCCGAGGAGGGGTCGAGCCAGCTGACCTTCCGTGGCGTGGCGACCCGGGCCGGCGTCGCCGTCACCTCGGTGACCAACAATTTCCACACCCGCGAAAACCTCATCTATCGCGTCTATCGCCGCATCCAGGACGATATGGCCGAGGTCGGCTTCCGCCACGGCTGGGACGGGCCGGTGGAACAGCCGCCGCCCGATCTCTTCGGCACGCTGCTGCGCACCGTCATGGGCGACCGGGAGCCGTCCTTCCTCGCGGCGTATGACCTGATCCTGGCCGCCGCCCGTGACGAGCGGCTCAGCGGCCAGGCCTGGCGCATGCGGCTGACCCGCGGCATCTATCTGCTGGTCAAGCGCGGCGTGATCCCGCCGCCTGGCCAGCAATCGCAATTCTGCTCCCACATCGTCTCGCTCTGGGGCATCGGCGTCGGGCTGCTGCACCATATCCGCGGCGCGACATTCGATGAGCGGAGGACGCTGATTGAGGGCCGGCTCAGGGCCGGATTCCAAAGGCTACCGATTTCACGCTGGCCCAATTAGGTTCTGGCGCTTCGTCAACCGGAGTCCTTGATGCTCACTCGCCGTGACCTGCTCGCTACCACCGCCGCCTTCGCCTCCCTCTCGGCCTTGCCTGCCGTTGCCGCCCAGCCCGGCCTCAAGGCCGCGCTCGACGCCGCGTCCGACGGGATGATGGCCGACTATCCGGAGAACGCCACCTTTCTCGGCCTCGACACCGGCGCGCGGGCCGCGCTGCGCGGCAAGCTGACCGACCGGTCGATCGAGGGCGACGCCGCCCGCGCCGCCGCCTGCGCCGCGCGACTCAAGATGCTGAAGGCTGTGGATGCGTCTGGCCTCCAGGGTATCGATCGCGTTAATCTGGAAACCGTGATCTATGCCCATCGGCTTGCCGACGACGGGTATCGCAAGTTCAAGTTCGGCGACAATGCCGTGCTCAATGTCTGGCAGGGCGAGAGCAACACCGCCTATGCGGTCAGCCAGGCCTCCGGTTTCTTCGCCACCATCCCGGATTTCCTGAACAGCATGCACCCGGTCGCGAGTGCGGCCGACGCCGACGACTATCTGTCGCGGCTCAGCGCGCTCGCCAAGGGCATGGACGGCGAAAATGCCCGCCTCGCCCGCGACGCCGGGGTGGGCGCGATCGCGCCGGACTTCCTGCTCGACACGACGCTGAAGCAGATGACCGATTTTCAGGCCGGGCCGGTCGCGGACTGGGGCCTGGTCACATCGCTGGCATCCCGCGCCAAGGCGAAAGCTGTCGCCGGCGACTGGGCGGCCAAGGCGGCGCAGATCTGCACCGCCGAAATCGGGCCGGCCCTTGCCCGCCAGATCGCGGTGCTGAAGGACCTGCGCGCCAAGGCGACGCCAGATGCCGGCGTATGGAAGCTGAAGGACGGCGAGGCCTTCTACGATTGGACGCTCAAGATCGGCACCACCACCGCGATGACGCCGGATGAGGTTCACAGGCTGGGCCTGGAGCAGGTTAAGTCGATCGGCGACCGGATGGACGGGCTGCTGCGCGCCCAAGGCCTCACCGGCGGCACGGTCGGGGAGCGCATGGCGGCGCTGGGCAAGGACCCGCGCTATCTCTTTCCCAACACCGACCAGGGCCGCGCCGATCTGCTCGCCTATCTGAACGGCGTGGTGGCCAGGATGCGGGAGCGCCTGCCCCGCGCCTTCGCCACGATCAAGAAGGCCGACCTCGTGATCAAGCGCGTGCCGCCGGACATCGAGGCCGGGGCGCCCGACGGCTATGAGCAGGACGGGCCGATCGACGGCAGCCGCCCGGCCTCCTACTACATCAACTTGCGCGATACCGGGAACTGGCCGAAATTCAGCCTGCCGACCCTCTGTTTCCATGAGGGCGTGCCGGGCCATGTCTGGCAGGGCACCTTCATCCACGACCTGCCGACCGTCCGCTCGCAGATGCTGTTCAATGACTATGTCGAAGGCTGGGCGCTCTATGCCGAGCAGCTTGGTGACGAGCTCGACCTGTACGAGGACGATCCGATCGGACGGCTGGGTTACCTCCAGTCGATCCAGTTCCGCGCCTGCCGCCTGGTGGTCGATACCGGCCTGCACGCCAAGCGCTGGACCCGCGACCAGGCGATCCACTGGATGGTCGAGAATAACGGCAACCCCGAGGATTCGGCCCGCGGCGAGATCGATCGCTATTGCGCCTGGCCCGGCCAGGCCTGCGGCTACCAGATCGGGCACCTGCATATCGAGGGCTTGCGCAACCGCGCCAAGAAGGCGCTGGGCCTCCGTTTCGATATGCGCAAATTCAACGACGCCCTGCTGACCTCGGGCAGCATGCCGCTGGACGTGCTGGACGGGGTGATCGACCGGTTCATCAAGGGGGTGTGAGTTCGGCGCGTTGAGACCAAGGCGTTTGCCTATGGTGCAAACCCGCTTTTGCACTCACTTTCTCGTCATTCCCGCGAACCCGAGGCCACCTGAGACATAACAAGCGGCGCGGGTGCGGAGCGAGCGTTGTCGTTGGCAAATTCTAGGATAGCCGGAAGCTCGCCGTGAAGGGAGGCGTGGAATTGGCCGCGCTTCTCGCCCGGCGTGAGCACGATCCTGGCGATGATGGAGCGGAGAGCGGCGGCGGCCTCGTGCCGGATTTCGGGATGGTCCAGCGTCTGAGCACACATCACTCGAAGTTCCGGACTATTCCCAAACGCTCGGCCAAATGGGAAAGGCTCTCAATGCGATCCTGAAGACCAACAAAGAGCTCGCCGAGGCCCCTGCGCTGCGCATGACCGCTCAAAATTGGGCGGAGCAGATCGCCGCCGCGAGCCGTACTGCGCGTCAGGCCGATCGAGAGGCGCTCGACCAGGCTCGTTCAGGGTTCGACGAGATTACGCGGGCCCTGACGGCCTCTCTTGCCTCGGCCCGCGCCGCCGATGCCCAACTGATGCGGGTACTTAGCGCCGCCGGTAGCGGTCTGGCTGTCGGCGTCCTAATCGGGGCGGCGATCGCACGGATGTTCGGGTGAAACGCTGGTTTCGTTGCCATAAAATTGTGGTTGCTAGGATGTACAAGGGAAATGCAATCGATTGCAAATTTGCATTTAACGGTATACAAGCACTCTCCGACTGGGGAAAGGGAGGAGGCCAGGTGACGCGATGTCGACCTGGGTCGGTGACCGAGCATGATCAAATCACAGCACTTCGCTTTCAGATTGGCCGCGGTCGTTGCGTTTGGTCTTTCCCTATCGGTCTTGATGTTGAAGTCGCAGTCCAACGCAGCAAGCCGGAGTGTTTGCCGTGTTCCCGACCATTCGGAGGTGCGTATCTCAGGGGGCACGTTCCAGATGGGCTCCGCCGAGTACTACGCGGAGGAAGGGCCGGTCCATACGGAGACTGTGGGGTCATTCTGGATCGACCGCTACGACGTCACCAACGCGGATTTCGCTAAGTTCGTCGCCGCAACACACTTTGTGACCGACGCGGAGAAGAAACCCAATCCGGCCGACTATCCCGATATTCCAAAGGACAAGCTGGTTCCGGGCGGCGCGGCGTTCACGCCGCCGTCGGGCGGGGTCAGGACGATGGAAGATCCGATGCAATGGTGGAGCTTTGTGCCCGGTGCAGACTGGCGGCATCCCGATGGGCCGGGCAGTTCCATCGTGGGTCACGATGACGACCCGGTGGTGCAGGTGAGCTACAACGACGCGCTGGCCTATGCCAAATGGAAGTGGCGCGATCTGCCGACCGAGGCGCAGTATGAGTATGCCGCGCGCGGCGGGCTCGACGGCAAG
>CAZNNJ010000600.1:0-4121 GCA_964574305.1 uncultured Rhodospirillales bacterium
GGACCCCCCGGGCTCCGTGCGGGGGGATTTTTTGGCACAGCCGGCTCTCGGGCTCTGGACGGGCTCCGCGCTCGGAGAGCCGCCGTCGGAACCGGCCCGGGTGCTTTCGTCCGGCACGCGGCTCGGTCCTTACGAAATCGTCGACCGAGTCGGCTCCGGCGGGATGGGCGAGGTCTACCGGGCGCGCGATACGCGGCTCCGGAGAGAGGTCGCGATCAAGGTGCTGCCGGGATCCTTCTCCGCCGATCCGGCCCTGGTTGGGGCATTGGCCGAGGCGGTCGCCCTTGGCCTGCGCGATGCCGGGGTGACGCCGATCGTCAAGCACATTCCCGGCCATGGCCGCGCCACCGCCGACAGCCATCTCGACCTGCCACGTATCGCCGCCGACAGCGCCACCCTGGAAACCACTGATTTTGCTGCTTTCCGTGCGGTCAGCGAGGCCCCGTGGGCGATGGTCGCGCACTGCATCTACACAGCCATCGACGCCGAGTTCCCGGCCTCGATCTCGCCGGCGGGTATTTCGGCGATCCGTGACAGGATCGGCTTCCAGGGCGTTCTGATCGCCGACGATATCGGAATGAAGGCGCTCCGCGGCACGCTGGCCGAGAATGCCGCAGCGACGCTCGTTGCAGGCTGCGATCTGACCTTGCACTGCTCCGGCAACCTCCAGGAAATGCGGGACATTGCGCCTGCCGTTCACACGCTGACCGAAAACGCTGCCAAACGCCTCAGCGCCGGGGCTGCCTGGATGCGGGAAGGCAAGGCCGACTTCGATCCCGCCGCCGAACGGGCGCTGCTCGCGGAGCTGGCGTCGTGATCCCCGTCGCCGAGATCGACGAATTCGAAGGGCCGGAGGCCGACAATGACGGCCAGTTCCTGCTCGATCTCGACGGCTATGGCGGACCGATCGACGTGCTGCTGACCCTGGCGCGCGACCAGAAGGTCGATCTCACCAAGATCTCGATCCTGGCCCTGGCCGAACAATATCTCGCCTTCATCGAGCGGGCGCGGCGTCTCAGGCTCGAGCTGGCGGCCGACTATCTCGTCATGGCCTCGTGGCTGGCTTATCTCAAATCCCGCCTGCTGTTGCCCGAGCCGGAGGGCGAAGAGGAGCCGTCGGCGGCCGAAATGGCCGATGCACTGGCCTTCCAGATCCGCCGGCTGGAATCGATGCAGAAGGCCGGCGCCAGGCTGCAATCCTTGCCGCAGCTGGGTCGCGACATGTTTCAGCGCGGTGCGCCGGAGCCGATCGTCATCGACCGCAAGAGCATCTTCGACCTCACCCTGTTCGACCTGCTCGCGGCCTATGGCCAGCATCTCGCCCGGCATGAGCAGCAGCTCTACACGATCGAGCCCTTCATGCTGCACTCGGTCGAAACCGCGATCGAGCGGCTGTCGCAGATGATCGGCCGGCTGCCGCAATGGACCTTGCTGTCGCAATTCCTGCCGCCGGTCGATGCCGCGCGGATTTCGAGCGGAGAGCAGCGCCGCCTGGTCGGCCGCTCCGCCGTCGCCGCCACCTTCGGCGCCACACTGGAGCTGGCCAAGCGCGGCATCGTCACGATCCGGCAGGACGGCAATTTCGAGCCGATCTATATTCGCTCGGCCGAAGTTGACATGAGCAAACAGGCTGACAGGAAGAGCACGGCGTGAGTGCAGAGGATTTCGACGCGATCCGGCTGATCGAGGCTCTCATTTTCGCCTCGGCCGAACCAGTGTCCGAGAAGGCGCTGGCCAGCCATTTCGGCGAGGGCACGAATGTCGAGGCGCTGCTCAAGCGGCTGCAGGGCGACTATGCCGGGCGCGGCGTCAACCTGGTGGAACGCGATGGCGCCTGGGCCTTTCGTACCGCCGCCGATCTGGCGGACAGGATGCGCATCGAGCGGACGCAGCTGCGCAAGCTGTCGCGCGCCGCGATCGAGACGATGGCGGTGATCGCCTATCATCAGCCGGTCAGCCGGGCCGAGATCGAGACGATTCGCGGCGTCGCCACCGCCCGCGGCACGCTGGACGTGCTGATCGAGGCCGGCTGGATCAAGCCCGGCCGCCGCCGCGAGACACCGGGCCGGCCGGGCACCTGGATCACGACCGAGGGCTTCCTCGACCATTTCGGGCTGGAGGGACTGCGCGACCTGCCGGGCATCGATGAGCTCAAGGCTACCGGCCTGCTCGACAAGCGCCCGGCGATCCAGACCCTCACCCAATCGGACGAACCCGATGACGAACCGGACGATGACGACGACCAGACCGGGTCGCTTTTCTAGCATCAAAGGTCTCGGCCGCCGCGATGCGATGCTGTCCGGCGGCGCGATGCTCGGCGTCGCTGCCTTGGGCGGCTGCACGACCGGGAATCAGTCCAGGCTTCGCTCGGGACCGGTCCTGCCGCCGGTGCGGGCCAGCATGGAGCGCGTTACCCGCATCACCGTCTGCACCCGCCCGTTCCGCGCCGACGGGCCGAGGCTGGATGTCGAACGGATCGGGGAAAAGGTCGTTGTCCATAATTATGGCCATGGCGGCAGCGGCTGGTCGCTGTCCTGGGGCTCAGGCACTGTCGCTGTACAAAAGGCCCTGTCGACCGGCGCAGCCCACGTCGCGGTCATCGGCTGCGGCGCGCTGGGGCTGACCTCGGCCACGCTGGCGCTGCGGGCGGGGGCGGCGGTGACGATCTATGCCAAGGACCGGCCGCCCAATGTCCGCTCGTCGCTGGCGACCGGCCTGTTCACCCCGGATTCGCGCATCTGCCTGGACGGGCGCGACACGCCGGAGTTCCGTACCCTGTGGGACGAGATGGCCCGCACCTCGTTCCAGACTTATCAGAATTATCTCGGCCTGCCGGGCGACCCGGTCGAATGGATCGACAATTATCACGTATCGGATCCGAACGCGCCGCGCCCCTCCGGTCCCGACAGCGGCATCAGGTTTGCCCAGATGTGGCGCGACGGGATCGGTGACTGGCAGCCGGAAAAGACCGAGCTCGCCGCCGACGCGAACCCATTCCCCGGCCGGCATGTCAGCCGCAACGCCAACATGATGTTCAACATCACCGAATATGCCCATCTGCTGATGTCGGATTTCCTCCAGGCGGGCGGGCGCATCGAGACGCGGGAGTTCCACAGCCCGGCCGATTTCGCTGCCCTGCCGGAAAGGGTGCTGATCAACTGCACCGGCTATGGCGCGCGCGCCTTGTTCAACGACCGATCGGTTATCCCGGTGCGCGGGCAGCTGGCCCGGCTGATCCCGCAGCCCGAGGTTACTTACGGGCTGACCCACGACTATGTCTCGCTGGTGCCGCGCCGCGACGGGCTGGTCGTGCAGGTCTACGGCTCGGACGAGGGCGACGGCTACAACGACGAAACGACCGAGCCGGATCGGGCGGAGGCCGAGCGCGGCGTCGCGGCAATCGCCAGCCTTTTCGACGGCCCGGGGAGCGTTTAACCGCTACGTCAACCGTAATCTTGTTGCTTTCCCGGCCGTCCGGGACCACATACAGCCAATCGAACGGCAACCGCGCTTTGCAACGGTGGCGGCGGTTTGCGATAATGCAACAGAGTTCACGCGGGCTCGTTGCTGGGGAATTGTCCGGAACACCGCTTTTGAAAGTGTGACGCCATGGGTGGCTTGAGCATTTGGCATCTTCTGATCCTCCTGGCTGTCGTCGTGCTGGTGTTCGGCGGCGGCGGGACGCTGTCGCGGATCAGGGGAGACTTCGGCAAGGGCATCAATTCCTTCCAGGGGGTCCACAATAGCCAGGAGGAAGCAAAGCGGTTGCTGCATCAGTACCGCATCGTGAAGCTGCTGGTGGTCGATTCCAAATATCGCTGCGTCGGGTTGATTACGGTGAAGGATATCGAGAAGGCGGTGGCAAACCCCAACGCGTGCAAGGACGAGCAGGAACGCGCGCGCGTTGCCGCCGCCACCACGGTTGGCGATCTCGGCTACAAGCGGTCGGAGCAGCTGATCGACGCAGGCGTCGATTTGGTCGTCGTCGATACCGCGCATGGGCATTCGAAGCACGTGCTCACGGCGGTATCGCGCATCAAGCGGATGTCGAACGCGGTGCAGGTGGTCGCGGGTAATGTCGCGACCGCCGACGGCGCCAAGGCGCTGATCGATGCCGGTGC
>CAZNNJ010000601.1:0-4120 GCA_964574305.1 uncultured Rhodospirillales bacterium
CATGCCATCGCCGTGCTGATCGGCAAGCCGGCGGGTGACTTCGCGATCGCCCCGGGCAAGCTGCCCGGCGCGGTGCCGGTGGTGCCGGTGGGCCTGCCCTCGGCCCTGCTGGAGCGCCGGCCCGACATCGCCGGGGCCGAGCGCCGGATGGCGGCCGCCAACGCCCAGGTCGGCGTCGCCATAGCCGGTTATTTCCCGGACATCACGCTGACCGGCTCCTTCGGCAGCCAGGCGACCGACGCCGCCAAGCTGTTCGCCTCCCCCACCTCGGTGTGGTCGGTGGGCGGCAGCGTTGCCGAGACCCTGCTCGATTTCGGCAGCCGTTCGGCCCAGGTCGAGCAGGCGCGCGCCGCCTACGACCAGACCGTCGCCCAATACCGCCAGTCGGTGCTGACCGGCTTCCAGCAGGTCGAGGACGAGCTGTCGACGCTGCGTATCCTGGAGCAGCAGTCCAAGGTCGAGATCGAGGTGGTGAAATCCGCCCAGGAGGCGGCCCGCCTGACGCTCAACCAGTACAAGGCCGGCACCGTCCCCTACAGCAGCGTCATCACCGCCCAGGCGACCGCGCTCAGCGACGAGCAGACAGCGCTCACCGTCACCCAGAACCGCCTGACCGCCTCCGTCTCGCTGATCCAGGCCATCGGCGGCGGCTGGGACGCAGGCAAGCTCCCCCGCACCGACCAGGTCGAGGATGACACCTCGTTCCTCCACCTGATCCCGATCACGACCGACCACCCGACGAGCTCGGACGGGAAGTAGGAGGTTTTATCCGCAGATTTCGCAGATTTAAGAAAGAGAATTTTACCACTAAGGACACAAAGAACACTAAGTTACGAAAAGAATATTTTCTGCCTGTAAGAGAAACAGGTCAAAGTCGATTTTCGATTGTTCGAAATCATAAGCCCTGACGATCCTCACCCCGCCAGCCGCACACGGCAAGCCTGCATCTCCCACGGATCGCCATCGGCAACGAGCTTGCCTTCTTCGACCAGCGCGATCAACCGCCTGTGCAGCATGGTGCTGTTGATCTGGCGATAGGGCTCGGGGATGGCCGCCATCGCATTGCCGATCACTTGATAGACTCTACGCCAGCCGATGCTCGCCTGATCCTCCAGCAGGTGGTCGAAATAGTCGAGCGGAGCCGAGGCAAGGCCGGTTTCGGTTACGATGCGCAGGGGCGCGTTTTCCGATTTAAGCTGCCGCCAGCGCCGGCTTGCCGCCGCGCTTTCCCGGGCGGTAACAGGCCGGCCGGTGTCGAGCAGCAGTCTCAGACCGTTCGGCCATAAATAGGAGACGGCAGGCGTCGGCCGGGTCATGACGGAGGAGCCATCCTCCTGGAAGTACGGATAGGTGAAGCCGGTCACGTCGATAATGTCGTAGGGCCGGTCTCCCATCCAGTCGGCCCAGGTGAGGAAGAAGGCAAGCTCGCTGGACGCGTGGCGGGAGAACCAGACGACGAGCTTTTCGTCAGCCCCGGTCACCCGGTCCCTGAACGCCTGCAGTTCCGCCGCGAAGTCCCAGTCTTCGCCCCAATCCCACCAGGCCGCACGCTGCTCCGGGTCGCCCGGATCGATCGGGCCGCAGTTGAGGTCGTCCGGCCATTTCAGCACCGCATCCTCCCGCCCAGCCTCGCGGATCGCGATCTTGAGCTGGCCGCCAGCCGCATAGCCCGGTGCGATGTGAACGGTTTTCATCAGGCCGCTCCTAGGTCTTTGCCGACACCCAAGCCTCACGCCCAAGCCAGCGACATATGTGTGGCATCCGTCGCCGCGAAGAAATTTACCACCAAGACCACAAAGATCACCAAGACACCGGGGCGACGGCCCGCGCGGCGCTTTACGAAGGGCGCCGGCGTCTTGGTGATCTTTGTGTTCTTTGTGGTGAAAATTCAGATGCCGCCCTACCCAGGTAGAAGGTGAAGACGAAACAGGGCGGTCACCCGCCCTTCGCCATGCGCGCGCCGATGGGCTGGTAGAGGATGGTCTTGGCGCTGCCCTGGTCCAGCGCGTCGGACAGCACCATGCCGCCACCGGTGCCGAGCGCCATCAGGCGGTCGAGCACCGCCTTCGGGTCGTCAGCCTCGATCTCATAGATCGCCATATAGCGGCTGGCGGGCTGGCTGTTGTGCGGCAGGTCCACCAGCTTGAAGCGCTGGGCGGCGACGAAGCCGTCCACCGCGATCACCTCGGCCAGATGCACGTTGTCGTACCAGTCGTTATAGGCGTCGTCCTGGCCCGGCTTGGGCTCGGTGAAGACGACATATTTGAAATGCGGCATCGGCCGGTTCCTCCCCCTGTATCCCGTCGCGGGCGCCATTACGCGCAAGGGAGACCATGCGCGGCAGGATTTTGCAATCCGCCAATGCGACCGTCCCGTACACTATACCCTCAAAGCGGGGCAGCACCCGCAAGACGCCCAATCTTTGGAGGAGCCGGACATGAGCAGCACGCAAATCGACATGAAGCTCGAGATCGTCGTCATCCCCGTTTCGGATGTCGACCGCGCCAAGGCGTTCTATGCCGGGCTGGGCTGGCGGGAGGATGCGGACTTCGCATCCGGCGGCGACTTCCGGGTGATCCAGTTCACCCCGCCTGGCTCGGGCTGCTCGGTCATCTTCGGCAGGAACGTCACGCCGGCCGCGCCCGGCTCGGCCCAGGGCCTCTATCTGATCGTCTCCGACATCGAGGCGGCGCGGGCCGCGCTTGCAGCCAAGGGCGTCGAGGTCAGCGAGGTGTTCCATGGCGCCGGCGACAGCTATACCGGGCCGGACGAGCCCTATCTGTTCGGGCGTATCCGCGTCGGCGGGCCCGACCCCGCGCGCGGCAGCTATCGCTCCTTCGCCTCGTTCAGCGACCCGGACGGCAATGGCTGGCTGTTCCAGGAGATCACCGCCCGCCTGCCCGGCCGCGTCGAGGGCGACACCGCCTTCGGCTCCTCCGCCGACCTGGCCGCCGCGCTGCGCCGTGCCGCCGCCGCGCACGGCGAGCACGAAAGGCGCAACGGCGGCAGGCACGACGAGAACTGGCCGGACTGGTACGCCGAATACATCGTGCGCGAACAGGCCGGGAAGGATTTGCCGGAGTAGCGGCGCGCCCCCGAGGAAATCCTTTTAGCCACAGATTGCACAGATTAACGCAGATTAAATCCATTACCGCCTTCGGCGGCGAGAAACCGCGCAGCGGAAAAATCTTCATCTGCGTAAATCTGTGTAATCTGTGGCTAAATTCTTATCTGCCTACTCCGCCGCCCGGTCGGCCGTGCCGAAGATGCGCGCCACCGTCGCGGCCAGCTCATGCTGGCGGAAGGGTTTCTGCAGGCGGGGCAAGCCGGGGGCGATGCCGGCTGAGTCGGAATAGCCGGAGACGACCAGGGCCGGCAGGCCGGGGCGGTCGGCGCGGGCGGCGGCGATCAGCTCCATGCCGGTCATCCCCGGCATCAGATGGTCGGTGACCAGGAAATCGATGCCCGGCGCGCGGCCGAGGATGGCGAGCGCCTCGGGCCCCGAGGCGGCTTCGACCACCCGGAAGCCGAGCTCCCCCAGCATGTCGGCGGTGGCGATGCGCACCAGCTCCTCGTCGTCGACCAGCAGCACCGTGCCGGAGCGGCCGGGCGGCGGGGCATTCATCGCCCCGGCTGCGTCCACGGAAATCCCGGCGGCGGCGGGTAGCCAGACCGAGACTATGGTGCCGGCCCCCGGTGCGCTCTCGATCGAGATGCCGCCGCCCAGCTCGGTCGCCAGCCCGTGCACCATGGAAAGGCCCAGCCCCGTGCCCCGGCCGATGCCCTTGGTCGAAAAGAACGGCTCGATCGCGCGACGCCGCGTCTCCTCATCCATGCCGTGGCCGGTATCGGCCACGGTCACGCGGATATAGGCGCCGGGCGCCAGCCCAGCCGGATGGCCCGCCTCGACCGTCCGGTAATCCGCGCCGACGGTCAGCCGGCCACCGTTCGGCATGGCGTCGCGCGCATTCACCGCCAGGTTGAAGAGCGCCATCTCGACCTGGCTGCGGTCGGCCATGGCGAGCGGCATGGCCGGGGCGATGTCGAGGGTGAGGGCGATCTGCGACCCGACCCTCGTGGCGATCAGCGGCCCAAGCTCAGTCAGCAGCACGGTGAAATC
>CAZNNJ010000602.1:0-4119 GCA_964574305.1 uncultured Rhodospirillales bacterium
GGAAGGTCGCACGATGCGTTCGATGCTCTGGGGACAGCCGGTCCGCAGGTGGCAAGATCACCTGCGGCCGAATTTTTGGGACCTGCTCGCTTTCCCGCTGCTGTTCGGGCTGCTGACGCTTATCGTCGTCGGCGCCGGCGGCATGACCAAGCCGTTCGACCTCGGCAAGCCGCTGACCATCTCGCTCGATCCGGTGAACCTGCCATACTACGCGCTGCGCACCGTGTTGCGCATGTTCATCGCGCTCGGCTTCTCGTTCTTCTTCACGCTGGTCTATGCGGCGGCGGCGGCCAAGAGCCGGATGGCCGAGAAGATCCTGATCCCGGTGCTCGATATATTGCAGTCGATCCCGATCCTCAGCTTCCTGTCGATCACCATCACCGGCTGGATCGCGCTGTTTCCCGGCAGCACGCTGGGACCGGAATGCGCCGCGATCTTTGCGATCTTCACCAGCCAGGCCTGGAACATGACCTTCAGCCTGTACCAGTCGCTGCGCACAGTGCCGCTCGACCTGCAGGAGGCGGCGCGCATGTACCGGCTCGGCCCCTGGGCCCGGTTCTGGCAGCTGGAGCTGCCGCATGCGATGCCGAACCTGATCTGGAACGTCATGATGTCGGTCTCCGGCGGCTGGTTCTTCGTCGTCGCGTCGGAGGCGTTTTCGGCCTACGGCCAGAACATCATGCTGCCCGGCGTCGGATCCTATATCGCGGTCGCCATCGATCAGCGCAATCTCGCCGCGGTCGGCTACGCCGTGCTGACCATGCTGATCGTGATCCTGGCCTACGACCAGCTGTTCTTCCGGCCGCTTCTGGCCTGGTCCGCCAAATTCAAGCCCGCGAGCGACGGCAGCGCCGAGCCCGACCGGCCCTGGTTCCTGACGATGCTGCAAAAGGCCGGGCTGGTCCGGGCGATGCGGCTGGCTTTCGCCGCCAGCGGCCGGACCTGGAACCGTACCGCCGGTGTCGCCATGCAGCGCGGCTTTGCGCTGCTCGGCCTGCGTGACGGGCCGATGGACCGGAATTCCTCGGTTCCGCGCTGGGTGGAGCGCATCTACGACGTCCTGCTGGTCCTGATCGTCGGCTTTGTGATCTATCGCCTGGCGAAGGTGGTCACCATCAATCTCGGCCTCGCCGAGGTCGGGCATGTCGTCTATCTGGGCCTGATCACCGCAATCCGGGTTCTGGTGCTGATCGGCATCGCGACATTGGTCTGGGTTCCGATAGGGGTCTGGATCGGGCTTCGACCCAAGATGACGGCGATCGCGCAGCCGATCGTTCAATTCATGGCGGCGTTTCCGACCAACCTCGTGTTCCCCGTCGCCGTCGTGCTGATCCTGCGCTTCAACGCGAACAGGGAAATCTGGCTGTCGCCGCTGATTATCCTGGGCACCCAATGGTACATCGTATTCAACGTGATCGCGGGCGCATCGGCGCTGCCCGCCGATTTCCGCTATGTCGCCCGCAATCTCGGTCTCAAGCGCTGGATCTGGTGGCGCCGGCTGATTATCCCGGCGATCTTTCCCGCCTATATCACGGGCGCCCTGACGGCGGCCGGCGGCGCCTGGAACGCGGCCATCGCCGCGGAATGGGTGCAGTGGGGGCCAACCACGCTGGTCGCCACCGGCATCGGCGCCTACATCAAGATCGCCTTCAACGACGGCGACAACGGCAGGCTCATCCTGGGGACGGCTGTGCTGTGCCTCTATGTGATCCTGTTCAACCGGCTTTTCTGGCGGCGGCTCTATGATTTCGCCGCCGAACGTATGCGTATGGACGATGTCTGAGGAACGGTCCCATGGCTAACACGAATGCCCTGATCGAGGTCGATCACGTCTTCAAGACCTACCCTGTCGCCGACGGCGAACGGCTGGTGCTCGACGATCTGAATTTCCGTCTCGTGCCCGGCGAGATCGTTGCCGTTCTCGGCAAGTCGGGATCGGGGAAATCGACCTTCCTGCGCCTGGTCGCCGGCCTGTCCGAACCGTCCAACGGCGAGGTGCGTTATCGCGGCAACTCGGTGAGGGGGCCGGTGCGCGGGGCCGGGATGGTATTCCAGAGCTTCGCCCTGTTCCCATGGCTGACCGTGCTGGGCAATGTCGAGCTGGGTCTCGAGGCGCTGAACGTGCCGAAAGAGGAGCGCCGCAAGCGCGCCGAGGCGGCGATCGACCTGATCGGGCTGGACGGGTTCGAATCGGCCTATCCCAAGGAATTGTCGGGTGGCATGCGCCAGCGCGTCGGCTTCGCACGGGCGCTGGTGATCAATCCCGATATATTGCTGCTCGACGAACCCTTCTCGGCGCTGGACGTGCTGACCGCAGAGACCTTGCGCGGCGATCTGGTCGATCTGTGGCAGGACCGCAAGATCCCGACCCAGAGCATTCTGCTGGTGTCGCACAATATCGAGGAATCGGTCGAAATGGCCGATCGCATCCTGGTCTTCTCCTCAGATCCCGGCCGCATCCGCGCCGAGATTCCGGTGCCGCTGCCGCGCCCGCGCGACTGGAACAGCCCCGGCTTCCGCCACATCGTCGACCAGGTCTACACGCTGCTGACGACCACGCCGGGCGGCGCGGTCGGCAAGCGGGCGCGCGGCGAGCCGGGCGCCCAACAGGCCGAAGGCATGGAATTCGCCGTGCGCATCCCCGACGCGCCGCAGCAGCAGCTTTCAGCGCTGATCGACACGCTGATGGAGGACCGCTATCGCGGCCGCGCCGACCTGCCGGACCTGGCCGAATACCAGAACCTGTCGGTCGACGACCTGTTCGTGCTGCTGGACGGCATGCAGCTGCTGGGCTTCGCCCATGTCGGCGGCGGCGACGTCGAGCTCACGGCGGCGGGCAAGACCTTCTCCGATGCCGAGATGGACGAGCGCAAGGCGATGTTCCGCAACCACCTGCTGCGCAACGTGCCGCTCGCCGCGCATATCCAGAAAGTGTTGCAGGAGCGGCCGAATCACCGTGCTCCGGCTTCGCGCTTCCTGACCGAACTCGAGGACCATATGAGCGAGGAATGGGCGAGCGACACGCTGGACCGGCTGATCAATTGGGGCCGCTACGCCGAAATCTTCGCCTATGACTACGACACCGAGACGTTCCGGCTGGAAGAGCCGGAAGAGGCCTGACCGCGCCGGTCAATCTTGATGTTATAACGACCGGCTTGCAGGGCCGATGCTAAAACACGGGAATCGTTGAGAAATTGCCGTGTTTGTGGCGAATATTTTCCTAAACTCATAATCGCATTTTAACGATCGCCCGATACGGTGCCCATCGACATCCGCCATTTCGGCGGAACCGGCTGGGCTATCAAAGGGAAATCCTATTCCAATAAATGAGATAGGTGTTAAAATGCCTGTATTAATGCCGCCGACGGCACGGGGAGTATGACGTCTTTGTCCAGCGCGGAATGGGATTCCGATCAACTCCTCTCCATTGTGCCGGCGATCGTTTTCGAGAGCCGTCTCAATTTCCGAGACGGTATATTTACGCTCAGCTATGTCAATCAGGCCGTAATCAAACTTCTCCGTCTCGGTTCCGAGACTTTCGATCTGACGAAATTCTCATTCGAGAATTTCATGAGCATGGTCCATCCCGAGGATATTGCGGGCCTGAACGAGGCCATCGGCGACGCCACCGCGAAGGTTGGACGCTTTCACCAGCAATGCCGGCTGAACATTCCGCAGGAGGGGCTGCGCTGGCTCGACATCGTCGCCGACCCGGAGCCTTACCCCGATGGCTGGATGTTCTGGCGCGGCGTCGCAACGGACATTACCCCCCTGAAGCGGGCGGAGGAGCAGAACCGGCGCGGGCAGGAGCGGCTGACGCTCGCGACCCGCGCGGCCGGAGTCGGCATCTGGGAGTACGATTTCGCCGCCGGCGAATACCGGCTGGACGAGCGCATGCGGGAGATGCTGCATGCCGACCAGTTCGGCCTCGCTCCAGGAGACGGGCAGGGCAACTACCGGATCGGGCCTGAGAACTGGGAGGCGCTGATCCATCCCGAGGATCTGCCCCGCCTGCGGCGCAACCGTGACTGCACCCTGGCCGACGGTTCGACGACATCCTTCACCTTCCGCGTCCGCGCGCCGTCGGGCGAATTCAGCTATCTGACCGCGGTGCTCCAG
>CAZNNJ010000603.1:0-4115 GCA_964574305.1 uncultured Rhodospirillales bacterium
GAGGCGGCATGCGCCTCCTTCAGCGCCGTGGCGCATTCCTGGCAGCAGACCTCGACAGTCTTGCCGCCGATGGTGACGCTGATCGCATTGGCGTGGAGCGGATAATCGCACGCCGCGCAAGTCTTCCGAGTCATGATCTTTCTCCATTTGTTACCCGTCAGTGGGCATGGAGAAACTGGCATTTCGGGCAAGGCGCTCGCTGTCAGATTCTTTAGCGATCTGACACGTCAGCGCAGATGGGCCGAACGCTGGAATTCCGCCGGGGTACGGCCATAGGCCTGGCGGAAGGCGGCGCTGAAATGGCTGTGGCTGGAGAAGCCCAGGTCGAGCCCCAGCGTGGTCAGGTCGTCATACTGGCCGAGCAGGTCGAGCGCCCGCGCCAGGCGAAGCCTCAGCTGATAGCGATAGAGCGGCACGGCCTCCACCTGCTGGAAGACCTGGGTCAGATAGACCGGGGAGACCCCGACCTCGTCCGCGATCTCCGCCAGGGTCCAGCGCCGGGCCAAGTCCGACGACAGGACCACCTTGGCCCGGTCCACCAGCCTCTGCCGCCCCCAACTGGCGCCGGCCGCATGCGAGGTCCGCTCGCCCAGCGCGCGCCGTGCCAGGGTGAGGGTCAGCGCCTCGGCCTCCAGGGTTTCGGCGGCCCCACGCCTCAGGCTGTGACGCAGCAGTGCGACCAGGACTTGCGCCCGCGGATCGACGCGCAGGCGCTGCTGACGGAAGGCGAGCGTACCGCCGCCCTGCATCTGGTCCTTGGGCACCAACTCGTGGAGCAGCGGCTCGGCAATCGTGATCGACAGGCTGGCGTCGCCGCCCTCGACCGGGTGGCTGACCGAGTATTCCTCGTCCTGGTTGAAGAACACGACCTGATTGGCCTCGGCCACGGCGTCGCGGCGCCCCAGATGGTGGACATAAAGGCCGCGATAGGGGAAAACGAGATGAGTGGCGCCCGCACATTCCGCAGCACTTTTGTGCCGGCATTCGCCATGGCAGACCACGTCCCGGATCTGGGCCGTTGCCGTGTCGAGGAGGGACTGGGTCGAGAATTCGGTCATGGCGCGGTGGGGAACTTACCATGTAACCTGCTGGAATGTATCTCGGCATCGACCTCGGCACCTCGTCGGTCAAGATCCTGCTGGTCGATAGCAGCCAGCGCATCCGCGCGCAGGGCGAAGCCGGGCCGGGGACAATGCCGCCGCCGCCATCGGCATGGGCATTGCAGCACCCGGGCGGGGGCTGATCTCGATCGGCACATCCGGCGTCACCTTGGAGGTCGACAGCGCCTTTCGCCCAAGGACCGGGCGGTCGATCCACAATTTCTGCCATGCGCGGCCCGGCTCGCACGCCTCGCCGCCGCCGGCGGGAACGAGGCGGATATTTGCACGGTGCCCGAGACCGTCGATGTCGTCGAGCCCAATCGGGAGAGCCCGGCCGCCGAGCGGCTTGCACACTGGCGCGGGATCGTGGGCTCGCTTACGTGACCATCAGATAGACGATCCGCCCGATTGCGCCGAGCGCGAGCGCGGCCGTCGCGGCCACCTGGATGAAGAAGCCGGGAAAGCGTTTTTCCGGCGCCGCAACATACCCGACGAAATATGCGATCCGGCCGACGATCCACACTGTCCCGATGGCGGCCGCCCAGGTCGGGCTCCAATAGATGGCGAACAGCCACAGCGCCGGCAGGTAGATCGGCATCCATTCCAGCGTATTGGTATGGGCGCGGACCGTCTGCTCCAGCAGGGGATCGCCCGTCATCGCCGGCGGCATGATCCCGGTCTTCAGATGCGCCCGCGCCACCCTGGTCGCCATCGCGAAATACGTCAGGCCGGACAAAAGCGTGACCAGGGCCACGTAATAATAGCGCTCCATGTTTCCTCCCCATCCATCGTTATCGTTTGCCTCGAGCAACATGGCACAGCGACAGTGACGTCAGAAAGGATTTCGGGGGAATCTGGATCGGAGTCAGGCCGAAGCGTGGCTTGGCGCCACGCGAAATATCATCGATTCGTTGAAAAACTGGAGCGGGCGAAGGGATTCGAACCCTCGACCCCAACCTTGGCAAAGTTGCGCCAGCCTATCCAAGGGTATCCCACAGTATCCTGCACACCTACTATCTCTCTGATATTGCTATATTTCTGCGTCAGGAGTATCCTCGGACGTACCGGCGATTTCCGCTCACGGTGTTGACCCGGTGTTGACCAAGAGCATAGGGCATTAGTGCACGATGACCAAACAAGCGAGTGTCTTACTCACTAAGCGGGTTGTCGATGCGGCTGCGGCGAACGGCAGACGCTATCATATCTGGGACAGCGATCTCTCTGGGTTTGGTCTTCGTGTCGAGAAGACGGGCGTCAAATCATTTATCGCCCGATACCGGGCTGACGGTGGCGGGAGGTCAGCGGCTCAGCGATTCGTCTCCATCGGTCGTTTTGGGGCTCTGACTGTCGAATTGGCTCGGAGGCAGGCCAAGACGATCCTTGGCGCCGCGGCTACCGGGAAGGATCCGGCGGCCGAACTGCGCGCAAAGCGCAAGGAAATGAAGATGACTGCCCTCATCGACCTCTACGAGAAAGAGGGCTGCTTCATCCAGCGCGGAAAGCGGCAGGGCGAGCCGATGAAGCCGCGGACGAAGGATTATACGATTGCACGTCTTCGGCATCACGTCGTTCCGCTCCTCGGGCACAAAAAAGCGCCCGAGATCAATGCCGGTGATATCGAAAAGTTTGTCGCCGACGTTACCGCGGGGAAGACCGCACGAGACGAGAAGGTTGGCTACCGGAAGCGACTCATTGTTCGAGGTGGTGCAGGGGCTGCGCGCAAGGTCGTGCGCGATCTGTCGGCTGTGTTCAGCTTTGCTCACCGCCGGGAAATTGTTTCACGAAACCCTTGTGATACGGCCGCAGTGCGCAAGACTGACAACCAAAATGAACGCTTTCTCGTCCTAGACGAGATAACGGTGCTGGGGAAAGCGTTGCAGGAGCTCCAGGATGAAGGCGTCAACCCGAAGGCGATCAACATTGCGCGTCTTTGGGTCGTCACGGGCTTTCGGCGAGACGAAATCGCAGCATTGAAGTGGCCTGAGATCGACTATGAGAGTGGGCTGTTCCGGCTGGACGATAGTAAGACCGGAAAATCTATCCGTCCTCTCAGTCTCACGGCAGCGGCCATCTTGAAAAGCATCCCAAAGGAAGATGGTTCTGAATATGTTTTTCCGGCCGAGCGGGGGGACAGCTTCTATCAGGGGACGAAGACCGTCTGGGCAAAGGCGATCAAGAAAGCGAATCTCCCCGGAGTAACCCCTCACACACTACGGCACACGATGGGTTCCACTGCGACTTCGACAGGAGAGGCCCTCGCATTAACAGGAGCGATTCTCGGGCATGCCAACGTGCGATCGACAGCGATTTATGCGCATGTCCAGAATGATCCCTCGATACAGGCGGCGAATCGTGTCAGTAAAAAAATTGCCGCCGCCCTTTCCGGCAAAGCGACCGGGACGGCGTTAAAAACGAAAAAACTATCGAAGCGTGGCAACGCCGCCTTAGATAACGAATTGGTCCGGACGATCATGACCCGCCTAGCAGAGTCTGGGGCCGCCGCCGCGGAGCTCCGATCTGTCCTCATCGAAGCGGTGGGGTTGGATTTGTCAGATCGGAAGGCGGCTTGAGAGCTTGGCCACTACCGACCATCGAGTCTATCAATTGACGTTCAATTCCGAACGCGCCTGACCGCAGTCTCGATCTCAATCATCTCGCCTGGCACAGGGCAGCCGTTTGCCGCCGCGCTTAGCTGCCTACCCCGTAATTGTCGGAGGTCAGTTTAGTTTGAAAGCTCCCTCCAAAGCGACTGGAGGGCTGTCTTTGTAGGGACACGGACCGGCCAAGGCGTGAACGAGAAGGTGTGCTTGTCCCGAAGCTCAAGAACGAAGCTGCCGTCCTTCACCATATAGGTGCCTTCCTCGCTCCCCTTCGCCAAACCCCATTGCGCGATCATCCTCAGGTTGGAAAGGACGAAGAACTCGCCCGCCTTGGCTAGAGCGTCGATCTGATCGGTGACCTGCTTTGCCACCAGGCTGTCCGCTCCGACTTCCTTAAGGAAGTCCCAAGTCGATA
>CAZNNJ010000604.1:0-4106 GCA_964574305.1 uncultured Rhodospirillales bacterium
CACGCGTTCAGCGCCTCGATGCACTGGGCCGCGCGCTCGACATCGTCCTCCCAGAAAGTTCCGGCATCGACGACCAGGATACCGGCGGGCCCCACGCCTTGGCCGTTTCCCCCCGCGTTCCCGGGGACGATGCCGACCTTCCCCGACAACCAGCCCGCGCTCATCGGCACGACTCCTTGCAACAGGCCACAGCCGTGCCCGCCATTTACGATACAGATATACCATAATACGATGCATTAGTTGTGTCACGCACGATATTCGCCGGCAAGCGCAATCCATCTATCGGTATTCTGGCGCGACCTGGATGACCGCGCGCCGACGAAGGAATTCCTCCTCGCCGGCTTGCACGCGTGCGGCCACGGCCCGTTGATAATCGGACAGGACTTCGCTGCGGGCCTTCTCGAAGCTGAGCGGCGTCGGTTCTGCATTCTTGGTCATGACCAGGACATGTGGGGTTCCATCGATCTCCACCGGCTCCGCGATCTCGCCGCTTCTCATGCGGGCCGCCTGGGCGAAGAGCGCGTCGCCCAGATGGATCTTGGCCGCGAAATAGAACTCCTCGCCATTCAGCTTGCCGGAGTCCTTGAAACCGAACCGGGCCATGGCGTCATCGACCGCCATCCCGCCTCGCATTGCTTTGACCGCATCTTCCGCGGGACCGGCGCCCGCCGCGCCGGACGGCACGAGGTCATGGAGAAGCATGGCCCCTTCGCTCGCGTATTGGGCCTTGTTCCGTTCGTAAAATGCCCGCAGTTCGTCCGCGCTGGGCAGGCGCGACTGGGCATCGAGCACGACCTGCTGGTCGACGGCGTTGACGAGCGCCGCCCGGACGTCGGGATCGACGCTCGGTTCATTGATCTCCAGCCCGCGCTGCACGAACAGCTCCTCGCGGATCATGTCGTTCAGCACTTTCCGCTTCTGCTCCGCGGACGCCCTGCCCCGCTCGATCCCGTAGAGGTTCTGGAGTTGCGCTTCGAAGTCCGCGATCAGGAGCGGCTGCGAATTGACCAGGGCGATGTCTTCCGCCGGAATCGCGGACGTCATCGTGCCTTTTGCCGTGAACAGGCCATAGCCGGCGATGGCAAGGCCAGCTACGGCGCCCGCCGCTCCGAGGGCGAGCGAACGGCTCGGGCCGCCGCCGAGAAGGAAACGCCTCATTTTCCTGCTCCCATTTGCGCGACCCCGGCACCCGCCGCCCCGGCGGGGTGGGAACGCATGTGGATATAGACAGCCAGGGCGCGAATCGTGGCGGCCGCAAATCGATCGACCAATGCCGGGCGGCAACCGTTCCGCCCGACCTCGACCGTCCGAAAGAGGCTGTCGGCCGAGCCGTCGCAGTAGAGCCAGACATTGTCCGTGAGATTGGAAGCGCCGATGCCCGGATCGCCATGGCCGTGCGGCGAGTGACAATCGTAGCAGCCGCCCTTGTTCAGATAGACATCGCGGCCGCGTTCCGCCGAGCGCGCATCGGCGGGCCGGCCTTCGAGCGAGAAGAGATAGGTGATGACCGCCCGGATGTCCTCCGGCGTCAGCGGCGTCACCTTGTACCGGGCATTCGGCTGCGGGTGCGCGAAGGCCGGCATGTCGGCCAGATTCCGCGCCTTCTTGTTGCCTGAGCGGATACCGAAATAGAGCGTCCGTTCGATCTCAGACACTTTCCCGCTGCCGTAGAGCCAATCGTCATTGGTGAGGTTCGCCGCGCCGAGAGACTGGTTTCCGCGCATGTCGGCGCCATGGCAGACGGCACAGTGCCGCGCGAAGGCCGGTTTTGCGAGAGTCGCGGCAAATGTCGCTAGCATCGTATCGGCCGGTATCCGATCCGGATCGGCCTTCAGCAAGGCGGAGGTCATGGCGTCGTCGCGCCACAGCCCGGCCAACCAGGAAATCGCGCCCCCGGCGAGCACGATGCCGACCAACACCCAGCAGCGGCGTTTCCCGTTCACTGTTCGCCCGCCTTCCCTTTTTCTTGTGGACTGTAGCGTATCGTGGTATTAATATACCGTATCGTGGTTAAATTCAATCGAATGGCAGCAGGCGCGATCGAAGCGTGCGCCAGCAAAAACCGCCGGTGGGGAGGGATGCAGGGCAGGGTCATGTCCCTTGGGCCTGCGGAATTGCTCCGTGGCCCGCGATGCCGCGACGCAGACGAGCGGGGGTTCCCGGAATGTATGTCGAGCCTTTGAGTATTCCCGCGCTTGCCGGAGATTCGCTCCGTCTCAACATGGGGCGCCTCATCGGGGCGATCGGCACCAGCACGTTCGAGCAGGTTCTGTTCGAGATATCGCACGCCGCGACCGGATGCAGCCACGTCACGGCCTTTTCCTTCGCACCTGACAGCAGAACGCGGGCGATCGTCGCGGTCAATGAAGGGGCCAACAACGTCGCCCGGCGCGTTGCGGAGCGATATGTAGGGCACTATTGGCATCTCGACCCAGCGAATCGCCTGGTCATCTCGGGAGGCCTGTCCCGGACGGGTGCTGCGCTGCGCATCAAGTCGGAGGACATCGGATCGGCTCAGTACCGCAGCGAGTGCTATACGAACGTGGAACTGGGCGAACGCTTCTCTGTGATCCAAAGGTGCGGGGCGCGCTTCTTTCGCGTGAATTTCTACGCCAGCAGCCGGCGCCGAGCCTTCCAAGATGACGCCGTGGCCAACATTCTGGGCTCCGCCGATCTGCTCGTCGCGCTCCTGGCCCGCCACGACGAAGCCGATGTGGCGGTGGTGGAGGAGCCGGACTTCATGGAGGTGCTTCAGAGGTTGCAGCCGGATCTGAGCCGGCGCGAGCTTCAAATTTGCGGGGGCATCGCGCGCGGCATGTCGTCCGAAGGAATCTCGATCGAATACGGCATCTCCCTCAACACGGTCCTGACCTACCGCAAGCGGGCCTACACGCGGTTGGGCATCACGTCTCAAAACGAGCTGCTGCGCTACGTTCTGGGCGCCGCCTCGGCTTCGCGCCGTCAGTGAGGCGCCGGCGGCGGGCTTGTCTGATCCTGCGTGTTCGCTGCCGGCGCGCCATACACGGCGTTCGCGCCCAAGCAGGAATTGGGGGCGCCGAGGAGGATACGTCCGTCGGGCAGCGTCACGGTGTTCATCGAGCCGCCATGCCTGCCGTCCTTGAGCGGGCTGAACCTCACGTAGACCTTGTCGCCGGCGGCGACGACATCTTGCTTCCATCGCGCGTCGACCTCGACCAATTGCGACGGCGACATGCTTTCGAAAGCCCAAATATCGCCGGCGCCCTCGCCTGTCGGCACCACGACCCACAACCAGGAGTGGGGGTATTGCCACTCAAAGTTGCGCACCGTGCCCGTGAGCGTCAGGCACTTGCTGTCGTCGAACATCGCCTTGGAGTGATGCGCGGGTGCCTGTGGCGCGATCGAGATCGCCGCCAACAGGGCCGCGAACATGGCCGGGGCAAATTTGATAGGGGTCATGGAACTCACTCTTCCAGGGGCGGTGGCGTCAGATCGACCGAAGTGCCGGTATCCCTGTTTCCGGCTTCGCATTGCGCCTCGGTCAGGGGAATCGTCGAAGCTTCGTAATAGCGCGTATATCGGTATGGCGCGGTGAAGATCGCCGGATCGGTCAGTTCGCTGTCGATCTGCATATGATCCTTGTCCTTGCGGAAAATCCGCTCGACCAGGTGGCTCTTCCCGGTGGCAAGCACGCCGTAATTCTGCCAGAGCGTGCCGTTCGGAAAGCCGATCGTGTCGACGATCAGCGTTTCGCCGTCCCAATGGCCGATCGAATCGCCCAGATAGCTCGGGCCGATCTCCTTCAGCGCGCGGTGCGGCCGCCCGTCGGTATAGATGCGGCGGACCTCGCCGTCCTCGAACAGCATCGTCACCCGCCCCGGCGTGAACAGGAACTCATAAAGGATGCGATGCTGCAGCACGCCGGGTGTCCCGGCGGGCAGGCATTTGGACAGATTCTCCTGGGCATGGGCAGCGGCCGCGGCTGCCCGCTTCTGGCGATATTCCGGTGTCAGCGGCACGCGGCCGCCATCCTTGCCGTTCGCGTCCTCGGCCGCCTGCTGGCCGCCGCCGGCGAGATAAAGCGCCCAGACGCCGGACCAGTCGGGCAGGCGTGCGATGGCGCTCCA
>CAZNNJ010000605.1:0-4106 GCA_964574305.1 uncultured Rhodospirillales bacterium
CCCCCCCCCGCCCCTCTCCCCGAAACGCGCCCCGCCCTCCCGGCCGCGGCCCAGTCGATGGAAGAGACGCTCTCCAACCCCTACACCCAGAGCACGCAGCTGGGCGGCGCCCGGGCGCAGCAGCGCGCGACCGACGAGCAGGTGCCGCAGGCGCTGTCGAACTGGCGGCCGACCATCACGGCCAGCGGCGGTATCACGCGGACTCATACTGGTACCGATCCGCAGCCGACGACGATCGACACCAATACCTTCAGAACTATTAAAACTCCCGGTACTTACGGCTACAACACGACAAAAACCGTCGGTGTCCAGATCGTCCAGAATATATATCGCGGTGGGCGGACAGAGGCGCAGACCAGCCAGGCGACCAACGCGGTCAAAGCAGGTCAATCGCAACTCAAATCGACCGAACAGGCTGTTCTCCTGCAAGCGGCGCAGAGCTATCTCGACGTCGTGCGCGATCAGTCCACTGTCGATCTGAACGCCAGCAATGAGGCCGTGTTGAAGCGGCAGCTCGATGCTGAGACTGATCGTTTGCGTGTTGGCGAGGTGACCAGGACGGATGTTGCCTTAGCGCAGGCTTCTTATCAGCAGGCCCGTGCCCAACATAGGACGGCGATTGGAACGCTGGAGACAGATCGCGCTGCCTTCCAGCGGGTTGTGGGACAAGCACCCGGCAAGCTGGTTCAACCAACCTTTAAATACGAACTTCCTGGCAGTCTTGAAGATGCGGTTGCCGAAGCCGAAGAGAACAACCCCAATGTTGCTGCCGCCGAGTTTGTCGAGCGCGCGGCGCGCGATGGGGTCGATCTTGCCCAGGGAGCACGTCTTCCTACAATTCAGTTGATTGGCACTTTTGAACGGCTCTACCCAGGCGCAAACAGTAGCGAACAGTCCCTGGCAGGCTCTAGGGGAATCGACCATGTCGACACTGGTAGTGTCGCGGCTCAGATCAGTTGGCCGCTTTTCACCGGCGGCCTTACCTCATCCCAAGTCCGTGAAGCCAAGCAGACAGCGAATCAAAACCTGATCGCGATCGAGGATGCCAAGCGCATCGCCCGCCAGACCGCCATCGCCGCTTGGCAGCAGCTGAAGACCGCCCAGGCCAATATCGAGGCCTTGACCGCGCAGGTCGAGGCCGCGGCGATCGGCGCCGAGGGTACGCGGCAGCAAGCCCTGGTCGGCACCGCCACCGTGCTCGACAGCTTGACCGCCGAGCAGCAGCTGCTCCAGGCGCAGGTGAACCTCGTCGGCGCGCAGCACGACGCGCTGGTCGATTCCTATACCTTGCTGTCGGCGGTCGGCCGGCTGACGGCGCGAGATATGTCGCTGGCGGTCACGATCTACGATCCGCAGGTCAATGCCGACCGCGTCCGCGACAAATGGTTCGGAACCGGTATCGACTGAGCCGCCGTCTCGGGATACTAGGGGATACCATACACTCAAGCAGGTGTCCGTTTCTGGTCCGAGCCTGATCAAAGATCGTCATGACCGGGCTTGACCCGGTCATCCACGCATCGCCGGTTGCGCTGTCGTTCGGCGTCTGCGCTCGCGGTGGCCCGTGGATGCCCGGATCAAGTCCGGGCATGACGGTTTTGGGTAGACCGGGGCGGCACCTGCTCAACCGCTTTGGCTGTTAACACGATGCTCGACAAGACTTTCGATCCGCAGACGGTGGAAAGCCGCCAGTCCGAACGCTGGGACGCGGCTGAGATCGGCAAGCCCGCGGGTAATGGCGTGCCCTTCACCGTCATGATGCCGCCGCCCAACGTCACCGGCAGCCTGCATGTCGGCCACGCGCTGAACCACACGCTGCAGGACGTCATCGTCCGCTATCGCCGCATGAAGAAGGACCGGGTGCTGTGGCAGCCGGGCACCGACCATGCCGGCATCGCCACCCAAATGATCGTCGAGCGCCAGCTGGCGGCCGAGGGCAAGTCCCGCCATGACTTCACCCGCGACGCTTTCATCGAGCGCATCTGGGAATGGAAGGCGGAATCGGGCGGCGCCATCGTCAACCAGCTCCACCGCCTCGGCACCTCGCCGGACTGGTCGCGCGAGCGCTTCACGATGGATGAGGGCCTGTCCGACGCGGTGCGCAAGGTGTTCGTCGCGCTCTACAAGCAGAATCTGATCTATCGCGACAAAAGGCTGGTCAACTGGGACCCCAAGCTGCACACCGCGATCTCCGACCTGGAGGTCGAGGCCAAGCCGCATAAGGGCTCGCTGTGGCATCTGCGCTACCCGATCGAGGGCGAGCCTGGGCGCTATCTGGTGGTCGCGACCACGCGGCCGGAAACAATGCTGGGCGACAGCGCCGTCGCGGTGAACCCGGAGGACGAGCGCTACAGGGACCTGATCGGCAAGCATGCGGTGCTGCCGCTGGTCGGCCGCCTGCTGCCGATCGTCGGCGACGAGCATGCCGATCCCGAGACCGGCAGCGGCGCGGTGAAGATCACCCCCGCGCACGATTTCAACGATTTCGAGGTCGCGCGCCGCCACGGGCTCGAGCTGATCAACATCTTCGACGCCAACGCCCACCTCAACGACAACGCCCCCGAGCGCTTCCAGGGGCTCGAGCGCTATGAGGCGCGCAAGCGCATCCTGGCGGAGCTGGAAGAACTCGGCGTGCTGGAGCGGGCCGAGCCGCACGAGCACACACTGCCGACCGGCGACCGCTCGGGCGTGACCATCGAGCCGTGGCTGACCGACCAGTGGTATGTCGATGCCGCGACCCTGGCCGGCCCCGCGCTTAAGGCGGTCGAGGAAGGCCGCACCGAGATCGTCCCGAAGCAGTGGGAAAAGACCTATTTCGAGTGGATGCGCAACATCCAGCCCTGGTGCATCAGCCGCCAGCTCTGGTGGGGCCACCGCATCCCGGCCTGGTACGGGCCGGACGGGAAATATTTCGTCGAGGAAACCGAGACCGAGGCCAAACAGGCGGCCAAGGCCCATTACGGGCACGAGGTCACGCTGACCCGCGACAACGACGTGCTCGATACTTGGTTTTCCTCCGCGCTGTGGCCGTTCTCGACCCTGGGCTGGCCGGAAAAGACGCCTGAGCTGACGGCGCATTACCCGACCGACCTGCTGGTCACCAGCTTCGACATCATCTTCTTCTGGGTCGCCCGGATGATGATGATGGGCATCCATTTCATGGGCGATGTGCCGTTCCGGCGGGTCTATATCCATGCCCTGGTGCGCGACGAGCACGGCCAGAAAATGTCCAAGACCAAGGGGAACGTGATCGACCCCCTGGTGATCATCGACAAATACGGCGCCGACGCGCTGCGCTTCACCCTGACAGCGCTGACCGCCCAGGGCCGCGACATCCGCCTGTCGGAGCAGCGGGTCGAGGGCTATCCCAATTTCCGCACCCAGCCGTGGAAAGCCGCGCGCGTCTGCCAGGTTAACCAAGCCCGGCCGGTTGACCGCTTCGAACCGGCCGGGGATGGTCAGCGCGATGGCGGAATTTGGCTTGGTTTCCAGGGAGCGGTACGCGAGTTCCAGCGAGCTCTTCTCATCCTGTCCCAATTGCCAGGTCGCCACGGCGGACATCCACAACACGTTGGCGTCGAACCTGCCCAATTCGAGCGCGCGCGACATCAAGCGAAGGCCTGCGGCGGTTTCGCAATGGTAACTGGGAGCCCCTGCCCGCAACGGCGGCCATGCGCGAGCTGATGTTTGCCCTGGTACCGTTTGCCGACGGCACGCTGCTGGGCATTTCCACCGATGGTCACTGGCGCCAGCTGATGACCGACGGCTCGGTGTCCGAGCGCCGGATGCCGCAGACCTTTCCGTCCTCCTCGCAATTCAACGCCGGCATCCTGCTGCTCGCCGGCGGCCTGGCGCTGGCCGGCATCGATGGCCATCTCTGGCTGTACGACCCCCAGCACAACACCAGCCGCGACGTCCCGGTCACCAGCGGGCCACTCAACAACCTGCTGGCCGCGCGTGACGGCGGCTTGTTTGCGATCTCGGACCTCGCCGTCTTTCATGTGCAATGGCCCAGCGCGTGGACAGTGATCGATCACGAGCGCGGCGTCAGCGGCGTCGTGCACCGGTTACGGCGGTGGAACCAGCAGTGGTTCGCGGACGTGCGCGAC
>CAZNNJ010000606.1:0-4091 GCA_964574305.1 uncultured Rhodospirillales bacterium
CCACGGCCTTCCCGACACCCTACGCCACCTGCCTGTTCACGCCGATCGGCGCCTACAGCCCGAGCGGCCTGATCGAGACGACCAAGAGCTGCGACGTCACCTTCGTCAGCAGCTCGGGGAAGCTGACGAACGTGCTGTTCAATTTCCTGGCGGTCCCGACGACGAAGTAAGCGCATGCGCTGAAGGAGGCAGCCCCTCCGAGGCCAGATATTCCGTGATCAGTTCATTGTCCTAACTCCCTCCCCGACATCGCGGGCGAGGGAGCTTTTGGCGCGATCCGCCCGCACCCTGCAATCACCGCAAAATACGCCCCGGAAGAGCCTGTAAAGTCGGGATTTTTTCCCGATAAAGTCGGGATTAAATAATATTGACAATAATATAATAAAATATAGATAACCCACCCCGCCGCGAAACATAGATATGGTGAACCTGAATTGTAAAATTTCAGATTCACTATGCAATTATTTTTTCTTTTTAAAGGGATGTGACAAAATGAAAACAGAATATTTACAGTTTCAAGACAATTTCACAGGGCGCCTTTTCCGTTTCCCACGGCCAACGCCGCAGCCGCGTCTTTCCCTGACGGCAGGCGTGTCGGCGATGGCGGTGGCGCTGACTTGCGCGTCCGGCGCCTTTGCCGCCGACCCGGCACAGCAGCCGCCGAACCTGTTCGCGGATCAGGGGCAGAACCCGCCGCCGGCGCCCCCGCCGCCCGCCACCGCCAACCGTCCGAAGGACGAGATCACCGTCACCGCGATCCGGCGGTCGTCGCTGCCGAAGCTGACCGAACCGCTGCTGCGCACGCCGCAGGTGGTCGTGACGATCCCGCCCGGCCTCCTGGGCGAGGAAGGGATCACCAGCCTGCAGGACGCGCTACGCAACAGCTCCGACGTCAGCGCCCATGGCAACCAGAGCACGCGGCCGGGGACCGGCGTCGATATCCGCGGCTTCGAGACCGAGTTCTCGACCTATCTCGACGGGCTGCTCGACCAGGGCCCCTATCCGCGCGACGCCTTCTTTCTCGAGAACATCGAGGTCTTCACCGGCCCGAGCTCGGTCCTGTTCGGGCGCGGTTCGACCGGCGGCGCGATCAATCAGAATTCGAAGAAGCCGCATCCGGGCGACAGCTATGCCTTCAGCTCCCAATTCGGCACCGATGACACGCGCCGGCTGGCGACCGACGACAATTTCGACTTCGGCAACGGCTGGGCCTTCCGCTTCAACGGCGTGCTGAACGAGAACGGCACCGCCCGCCGCGACAAGGTGTTCGACCAGCGCACCGGCCTGTTCCCGGCGGTCTCCTATGACGGCACGCCGTTCCGGATGAACCTGTCCTGGCTGCATCAGAGCGACTGGGGCCTGCCCGACCTGGGCACCCCCTGGATGGATTACCAAGGCCGCGGCCAGCCCGCCCCGGCGCCGTGGAAGGCGAATTACGGCTTCGCCGGCGATTACAGCCGCACCACCGCCGACGTGGCGACGCTGGTCACCGAATACGACCTGGCCGACGGGGTCACGCTGCGCAATCAGCTGCGCCATGCCAATTACGATCTGTCCTATCGCTTCGTGGAGGGCAACGTGCCCGGCATCCTGCCGGCGAATGTCGATTTCGCCACGGTGCTGGTCAAGCGCACCGTGCGCAGCGGCTTCCAGCGCCAGGACCTGGTGGCCGATGCGCTGGACCTGCATGCGAATTTCGAGACGTTCGGCCTGACGCACAAGCTGGTCGCCGGCTTCGAGTTCGACCGGCAGGCGTCTTCGCCGACGATCTACAGCTTCAGCGGCGTTCCGATGGTGCCGTTGCTGGGCCCGGATCCGGACGGGCCGTTCGTCGGCACACAGGGCGTGAAGCAAAGGAGCGCCGGCCGCATCTATACCGACGCGCTCTACCTGATCGATTCGATCACCCTGGGCGACTGGGAGCTGCTGGCCTCGGCGCGCGGCGACCGGTTCGACGCCAGCTGGAAGACATACACGCCCACGTCGTCGGTGGCGCAGCATTCGCAGTTCCGCCATATCGATGTGCAGCCGTCGTTCCGCACCGCGCTGATCTATAACCTGGCAAGCGACATCAGCCTCTATGCCGCCTATGGCACCTCGTTCGATCCGGCGGCCGAGGGCTTCTCGCTGTCGGCCGCCAATGCCGCGCTGGCGCCGGAGGAAAGCAACACGATCGAGGTCGGCGCCAAATGGCAGCCGCGCGAGAAGCTGCTGGCGACGCTCGCCTTCTTCCGCACTGAAAAGACCAATATGCGCGAGACCGATCCCCTGAATCCGACCGTGGCGTTGCTGGCCGGCGACGGGTTCAATGAGGGCGTCGACCTCCAGATCGGCCGCAAGCTGAGCGATGCCTGGGACCTGACGCTCGGCTATACCTATCTGCACAGCGCGATCACCAAGTCGCCGGCCAACGATCTGGGCGCCCGGCTGAAGGACGCGCCGATGCACCGCGTGGCGCTGTGGGTGTCGTACGAGACCGGCCCGTGGGAGCTCAGCGCCGGCATGCAGTATGCCTCGGACCGCGCCGCCTCCAGCCTGCTCGACAGCGCCGGCTTCCAGCAATACGCCCCGTCCTTCGCCACCGCCTCGGCCCAGATCGGCTATGCCTTCAGCAAGACGGTCAAGGTCCAGGCCAACATCTATAACCTGAGCGACGAGCGCTATTTCGACGGCGTCGACGACGCCCATGTGCTGCCGGGGGCGGGCCGGTCGGTGTCGTTCACGACGAAGGTCAGGTTCTGACCGGGAGGGCGCGGAAGGCTTGCGCTTTCCACGCCCCTCCGCTCCGCCCTACTTGGAGGCACGCCGGCGAACATATACCGGTTTTCGTTCGTACAAAACTGAAATGGCAAATAACCGCAGCCATGAACCGCCTTGCGCCATGGACTCCGCGGATTTCCGTCCCACCTATTATTCCGGGGCTCGACGGTCGTTCAGACACCAGGGAGGAAACGATGACTCAGGGAATCGGTGGTCCGGAAGCGGTGGCGTATGCGCTATTCGAACGGGTTTGCTATGCGGAGGGCAAGGATATCGGGCTTACGCCGAACGGCAAGGCCGCCGGAGAGCGGCCGACCCGCAGCTGGATATTTTCGACCTATGCCGAATGCCTGGAGGCGGTGAAGTCGCCGCAGCACTCCGGCATCTATCTCGGGCTGGAGGCCCACATGGACTCATCCGGCCATCGGCACGTGCCGCGCGAGGCGATCCTGGCTTCGAGCCCGGTTTAACGGTTCCGGGCCAAACCCAGCGCAACAGCAGGCAGGGTGGGATAGGGCAGCGTTTCCCACCCTGCTCCGCTAATGCCGTGTCGGGGACAGGAAGCGCGCCGGGCCTTCGGCCGGGGTAGCGGTTTCGGCCTGGCAGCGGCTGCAGCCCTGCCGGTTGTCGTGGGGGTGCATGGGCGAGACCATGCCGGTTTCGAGCGCCCGGGCGATCTCCTCAAAGCCGGCCGCCAGGGTCTCGAGCGTTTCCCTGATGGCGAGCCTGTCGACACCTTCGTTCAGCCGGCGCGCGCGCTCGGCGTAGTCCCGATAGTAACGGACGGTCTGCATGCTGGCCTCCGACACTCGTAACAATTCATCAACAATTTGCGTTAATCGAGGTTCCGCGATTCGGCGGGCTTTTTGCCGCCCCTGACGCACGCCCCCGGGCATTGCGCGGGGCCGTATCGGCATGGGCAGGAACCGGGCCCGCCGCCCGTTTACCTGAAGGCGGGCCCGGTCTATCTGTCGATGAGCAGACCATACCTGCGTCTCGTGATCCTTTCATGACCGGCCTCGGGAAAGTGGCATGATCCGCCTGTCGCTCTGTTTCGCCCTGCTCTCGTTGAACGTCGCGACCGCCGCGAATCCAGCGCCGCCCCAAGCCCATCCGGCGGATTCCTATCCGACGGAATTCTGGGTGAGCCAGAAGGACGGGTGGACGGTGAAGACGGCGCCCTGCGACGGCGGCCTGTGCGCCTGGCTGGTCGATTTCAAGCTGAAGCCCGGCGACCCGCCCGGCTATCAGCCGCTGGACGCGCACAATCCCGACCCACCGCACCGTGGCGACCGGATGTGCGGCCATAGGCGGTGGGGCGGCTTCCGCCC